>JAMPCN010000071.1 GCA_023666125.1 Bacillus sp. (in: firmicutes)
GTGAAGAGGAAAGAAGCGTTATCTATAACCAGTATTATGAGAAAGAAAAAGACGTAGTAACCGGTATCGTACAGCGTTATGTAGGAAGAAACATTTCCATTAATCTGGGCAAAACGGACGCTGTTTTAAATGAAAGCGAGCAGGTGCGCGGCGAAAACTTTAAACCGACGGAAAGAATTAAGGTATATATTCTGGAAGTTAAGAATACACCAAAAGGACCGAGAATTTTAGTCAGCCGTACGCATCCGGAACTGGTAAAGAGATTATTTGAAACGGAAGTAACGGAAATCAAAGACGGCACGGTAGAGATTATGAGCATTGCCAGAGAGGCGGGCAGCAGGACGAAAATTGCGGTGCGTTCCAACAATCCGAATGTAGATGCTGTCGGCGCCTGCGTCGGTTTAAACGGCGCCAGAGTCAATTCTATCGTGGAGGAACTCTGCGGTGAGAAGATTGATATTATCAACTGGGATGAAAACCCGGGCAACCTGATTCAGAACGCGTTGTCACCGGCGAAAATCGTTGCGGTTTTTGCAGACCCTGACGAAAAGACAGCCAAGGTTGTCGTACCGGATTATCAGCTATCGCTTGCTATCGGAAAAGAAGGGCAGAACGCAAGGCTGGCGGCAAGACTGACAGGATATAAGATTGATATTAAGAGCGAGACGCAGGCAAAGGATGCACCGGGATTCCGCTATGAAGACTACGAGTATGACGAAGATGATTACGACGAGGAAGAATACGGCGAAGAAGAGTATGATGCGGAATATGAAGACGAGTATGCGCAGGACGATGCAGACGGCGAGGGAGAGGACTTTGAAGAATAAAAAGATTCCCATGCGGCAGTGTATAGGCTGTAAAGAAATGAAAAGCAAAAAGGAAATGATGCGTGTTTTAAAGACCGCAGAGGATGCAGTTGAAATAGATTTGACCGGTAAAAAGAACGGCAGGGGGGCATATCTTTGCATGAAAAAAGAGTGCCTGGTCAAAGCGAGGAAAAACAAAGGCTTAGAGCGTTCTTTTAAAATGAGCATTCCGGATGAGGTATATGAAAAGCTGGAAAAGGAGTTTGATGAGGATGCGCAATAACAGCAGTCCGGAGGCAGCCAAAATCTTATCCATGTTGGGTCTGGCAGCCCGTTCGAGAAACATTGTCAGCGGAGGATTTGCAACGGAGAATGCGGTGAAGTCAGGGAAAGCATATTTGGTTATCGTATCAGAGGATGCTTCCGAAAATACGAAAAAGAAGTTTCGGAATATGTGCGAATTTTATGAAGTGCCTTTTTATCAGTTCGGAGAAAAAGAAAAACTCGGGCATTCCATAGGGAAACAGGAGAGAACATCCCTGGCGCTTACCAATGCCGGATTTGCAGATTCCATACAGAAACATTTGGAAGATTTAATCATGAGACGGAGGTAGTGAGCATGGCAAAAATGAAAGTGCATGAGCTTGCAAAAGAGTTAGAAAAGCAGAGTAAAGAAATCATAGCTTTTTTGCAGGATAAAGGATATGAGGTGAAAGTGGCTCAAAGTTCCATAGAAGAAGACGCGATTGCATTGGTGCGCAGGCAGTTTGGAAGCGGGCAGCTTGAAAAAGCGGATAATGCCGGTAAAGCGGATGACGCCGTAAAGGAAAAAAACGTCGCTAAAGCGCAGGCGCCCGATGACAGTGCAAAGACGGAAAGTAAGCAGCCTGCACCGGGAAATGAAAAGCCGGAGCCGGAGGAGCGTCCGGCAGCAGCGGGAGAAGTAAAAAAGAAAAAGAAAATTATTTTCGTAAGCAATCCGCATAATTCCAAAATGCCGGGAAACAGACCGCCGCAGGGGGGCGCGGATAAAAGAGGCGTTGGCGCTAACCGTGGCGCGGGCGCAGGGCAGGCGCCGCATAAGATAATAAGACCGACGCAGAAACCGATTCCGGTAACGGCGGAACCCTATGATGTGCGGCAAAAACAGCAGCAGGAGCGGCGTTTGGAGCGTAAGCAGCAGGAAAAACAGGAAAGCAGGGAAAAGGAAAATGTCCAGAGCAAACAAAACGTACCGGAAAAACAATATGCTGCTTATGAAGATAGAAAAGCTGAAGGACAAAGCAAAGCGAATTATAACAATGGTCAGGGGGGTAATCGCCCTGTCTCATCTTCCGGAGGCGGCAGTCGGAATTTTAACAATAACGAACGTTCTCAGAGAGGAAACGGCGGGTCGGACAATCGATTTAAAAAGGGTGGCAACAACAAGGACTTTATGCCGGAGAGTCCCATCAAGGACACTGAAAAGCATAGGGATGAAGAAAAGAGAAGGATAAGCCAGGAAAAGGATAAACGTTCCAGAAAAGATTTAATCTATGAAGAGGATGAAATCGGCGGCAAGAACCGCAATAAGGCCGGACGTTTTATCAAACCCGAAAAGAAACCGGAAGCGGTTGTGGAAGAGCAGATTAAGGTCATTACGCTGCCTGATTCTTTGACGATTAAGGAACTGGCGGATAAAATGAAAATCCAGCCGTCGGTGATTATCAAAAAGCTGTTCATGCAGGGGCAGATTGTGACGGTAAATTCCGAAATCAGTTTTGAAGACGCGGAAAATATCGCGATTGAATATGAGATTATCTGTGAAAAGGAAGTCAAAGTAGACGTTATCGAAGAACTGTTAAAAGAAGAGGATGAGGATGAAAGCAAGATGGTGGCAAGACCGCCCGTTATCTGTGTTATGGGGCATGTTGACCATGGTAAAACCTCTCTTTTGGATGCGATTCGTAAAACCAATGTGACGGATAAGGAAGCCGGCGGCATTACACAAGCAATCGGCGCCTATACCGTTACGATTAAGAACCAGAAGATTACGTTTTTGGATACGCCCGGACATGAGGCGTTTACAGCCATGCGTATGCGCGGCGCTAATTCCACGGATATTGCGGTACTGGTTATCGCAGCGGACGACGGCGTGATGCCGCAGACCATAGAGGCGATTAACCATGCAAAAGCGGCGGGCATTGAAATCATTGTTGCGGTCAATAAAATTGATAAGCCGAATGCCAATATTGACAGGGTAAAGCAGGAAATGACAGAGTACGAACTGATTCCGGTGGATTGGGGCGGTTCTACGGAGTTTGTTCCCGTTTCCGCAAAATCGGGTGAAGGAATCGAGACGCTTTTGGAAACTATTTTATTGACGGCCGAGATTCTGGAACTGAAAGCCAATCCGGACAGACGCGCAAGGGGACTTGTCATTGAAGCGGAACTGGATAAAGGACGCGGACCGGTGGCAACGGTGTTAGTTCAGAAAGGTACGCTGCGGATAGGCGATTTTATTTCCGCGGGCGCAAGCCACGGTAAGGTCAGGGCCATGATTGACGATAAGGGAAGACGGGTCAAAGAGGCAGGACCATCCATGCCGGTAGAAATTCTCGGACTTTCCGATGTACCCAGCGCGGGCGAGGTGTTTATCGTCCATGAAAATGATAAATCGGCAAAATCTTATGCAGATACTTATATGGCGCAGCATAAAGAAGAGATGCTTGCAGATACTAAGACAAGAATGTCCTTGGATGATTTGTTCAGCCAGATTCAGGAGGGTAATTTAAAAGAACTGAATCTGATTGTCAAAGCGGATGTACAGGGCAGCGTGGAAGCCGTAAAGCAAAGCCTTATGAAGCTTTCCAACGAAGAGATTGTCGTAAAATGTATCCACGGCGGCGTCGGTGCGATTACCGAATCCGACGTAACGCTTGCATCGGCATCTTCGGCAATTATTATCGGCTTTAACGTAAGACCCGATGCAACGGCAAAGGCAATCGCGGAGCGTGAGGGCGTTGATGTAAGGCTTTATAAGGTTATCTATCAGGCAATCGAGGATATTGAAGCCGCTATGAAAGGCATGTTAGACCCTGTATATGAAGAAAAGATTATCGGCCATGCAGAGGTTCGCCAAATCTTTAAAGCTTCCGCTATCGGTAACATTGCAGGTTCCTATGTACTGGACGGAGAGTTCCAGCGTGGCTGTAAGATACGTATTACGAGGGAGAACGAACAGATTTACGAAGGCGAACTGGCATCTTTAAAGCGGTTTAAGGATGATGTGAAAGAAGTAAAAGCGGGCTATGAATGCGGTCTTGTCTTTGAAGGATTTGATAAGATGCAGGAGCAGGATATTGTCGAGGCTTATATTATGGTGGAGGTACCCAGGACTTAAAGAAATACTAAGATGCCGGAAAACGGCATCTAAGTATTTCTATGTTAAGTCCGAAAGAATCGCGCAGCGATTCTTCCAGGATTTGGAAATATGATAGATTTGTGAAGAGGGTTTGGGTCATGCGGAAAAATAGTATTAAAAATACGCGTATTAACGGAGAGGTGCAGCGCGTGTTGGCAGAAATCATCAGAGGGGATTTGAAAGACCCGAGAATCGGGGAAGTGACTTCCGTTATGGCGGTGGAAGTGGCGCCTGATTTAAAGACCTGTAAAGTGTGGGTCAGCGTGTTAGGAGACGAACAGGCACAGGCGGACACACTTGCGGGTTTAAACAGCGCAGAGGGATTTATCAGAAACCAACTGGCGCGGAAAATTAATCTGCGTAACACGCCGCAGATACGGTTTATTATGGATCAGTCGATTGCATACGGCGTTAATATGTCGAAGTTAATCGACGAAGTAAACGGACAGTGATGGCGCAGAAAGGAGAATCATTGTATCAATGAAGATAATAGATGAAGTGCGGGATGCCAAAACCATAGGGATTAGCGGGCATATCAGACCGGACGGGGATTGCGTCGGTTCTGTTATGAGTCTGTATCTTTATCTGAAAAAGGCGCTGCCAAAGGCGCAGGTCGATGTGTTTTTGGAGCAGCCGGCGGACATTTTCCAATGTATTAAGGAAATCGATGCGATACAATCTGATTTCCATACGAATATGCAGTATGATGTTTTTTTTGCAATGGATTGTAATGCGGAGCGGTTGGGTGAGGCGGAAACGCTTTTCGAGAAGGCAGGCAAGAGAATCAATATTGACCATCATATCAGCAATACCGGATGCGGGGATATTAATATCATAGAGCCGGACAGAAGTTCAACCTGTGAACTTCTTTATGGGCTGTTGGAAAAAGAGCAGATAGATATGGAAATTGCCAAGGCGTTATATATCGGGATTATCCACGATACGGGCGTTTTCAAATATTCCAATACCTCCCCGGAAACGCTGCAGACAGCGGCGGAACTGATTCAGTTTGGCTTTGATTTTCCCAAACTGATTGATGAGACTTTTTATGAAAAAACCTATATGCAAAGCCAGATTATGGGCAGGGCGATTTTGGAAAGCATCCGTTTTTTGGATGGCAGATGTATCGTCAGCATGGTCAATAAAAAGACCATGCACTTTTACCAGGCGCAGCCGAAAGATTTGGACGGCATTGTCAACCAGCTTCGTATCGTAAAAGGCGTGGAGTGCGCCATTTTTATGTATGAAGTAAGGCCGATGGAATATAAAGTGAGTATGCGTTCCAACGGGGCGGTGGATGTGGCGGCCATAGCGGTGCAGTTTGGCGGCGGCGGACACGTGCGCGCGGCAGGCTGTTATATGAGCGGCACATACCATGATGCGATTAATAATTTGTCCGTACATATTGAAAGACAGTTGAAAAACCACGATATGATGAGGATGAGAAATGTATCACGGGATGATTAATATTAATAAAGAAGCAGGATATACATCCCATGACGTTGTGGCAAAACTGCGGGGCATTTTAGGACAGAAAAAAATAGGCCATACCGGAACGCTCGACCCGGACGCGGTAGGAGTGCTGCCGGTATGTCTTGGCGTAGGAACCAGGCTCTGCGATATGCTCACGGCATCGGATAAGGAATACGCTGCCGTGCTTTGTCTTGGCGTTACGACGGATACGCAGGATATGTCGGGAACGGTTTTAACGAGAAATGAGGTATGTGTGACGCAAAAGCAGGTAGAAGAGGCAGTGTTTTCTTTTCAGGGCAGCTATGAACAGGTTCCGCCCATGTATTCCGCATTGAAAATGAATGGAAAGAAGCTGTACGAACTGGCAAGAGAGGGCAGGGAAGTTGAAAGAAAGGCAAGATGCGTTACGATAAAGGAAATTGAAATTTTACGGATGCAGATACCAAGGGTGTGGATAAGGATAGTATGCACGAAAGGCACTTATATCAGGACGTTATGTGATGATATCGGAAAGAAATTAGGATGCGGCGCGGCGATGGAGTCTTTGGAAAGGACAAGGGTCGGAGACTTTCTGATAAAGGACGCGCTTTCTTTATTGGAAGTGGAGCGGCTGGCGCATGAAAACATGTTACAGGACGTTATCATACCGCCCGAGGATATGTTTCCCGATTTGCGAAAGGAACGGGTAAAAAGCCGTTATCAGAAACTGCTGGCCAACGGAAACCGTCTGGTTTTGGAAATGATGTGCGAGGGCAGCGGTTTTTGCGATAACGAACAGGTCCGCATTTACAGTGAAGAAAATATTTTTTATGGCATATACCGTTATGAAGAAGAGACAGAGAGCTTCCATCCGGTGAAGATGTTCATCGTGTGAAGGAAAGGCGTGGTACGAATATGCAGATTATAAAAGACACAACTGAATTTGTGCTGCCGAAAAGAAGCGTGGTCGCTATCGGAAAGTTTGACGGGATGCACTTAGGGCATCAGAAGCTGTTTGACAGGGTGCTTGCACAGAAAGAAAAAGGACTTTTAGCGGCTGTTTTTACATTTGACCCGCCGCCGGAGGCTTTTTTCAGTGGGAAAGCGGCAAAAGGCCTGATGAGCAGGGAAGAAAAAAGAAATGCCTTTGAACGGATGGGCATTGATGTGTTAATAGAATTTCCAATGAATCAGGAAACGGCGGCAACGGAACCGGAATATTTTATTGAGGAGTACCTTGCCGGAAAACTGCGCGCCGCAGTGATTACGGCGGGTGCGGATATTTCTTTTGGCAGCAGGGGAGCGGGAGACGCCGGGCTTTTAAAAAAGCTTTCGGGCGAATACGGCTATCGTGTGGAAATTATAGAGAAAGTAAGCATAGCAGGAGAGCGGGTCAGCTCGACAACAATCAGAGAAGCGGTCAGAAAGGGCGATATGGCAAAGGCGGAGCTGTTTTTAGGAACGCCTTATCAGGTGAGCGGCGTCGTATCCCATGGCAGGGAACTTGGCAGGAAGTTAGGAATGCCTACCTTAAATATACTGCCGCCTGATGATAAACTTCTGCCGCCAAGCGGCGTATACTATTCAAACGTGTGGCTTGATAATGTGCGGTATCCGGCGATTTCCAACGTGGGATGCAAACCGACGGTCAGCAGCGGACAAAGGATGGGAGTGGAAACCTATCTGTATGATTTTACCGGAGATGTATACGGAAAAGAGATTGCCGTGGAACTGCTTGATTTTAAAAGAGCGGAAAGAAAGTTTGACGGTGTGGAAGCGTTAAAAGCGCAGATGCAGAAAGATATTGAAGAAGGAGCGGCCTGGCATGGAAACCGTCCGGAGTAGGATGAACTTGGCGTAAAAAATAAGACTTGTCAGAGAATATGATTTATTTTAGAATAAAAGTGTATGTGTTTTATGGAAGAAGTACAAAGGAAGGATAAAAGACAAACATGAATCTGGAAATCATTCTTTCGATGGCAGGCGGGTTAGGACTTTTTCTTTTCGGTATGCGCGTGATGAGCGAAAGCATCGAAAAGGTCGCCGGAGCAAAACTAAGACAAATATTGGAACGGTTGACGACCAACCGCTTTAAAGGAATTTTGGTAGGTATTGTTTTTACCGCTATTATCCAGTCGTCATCGGCCTGTACTGTTATGGTAGTCAGCTTTGTCAACTCCGGGTTGATGACTTTATATCAGGCTGCAGGCGTTATCTTTGGCGCCAATATCGGTACGACGGTTACATCCCTTTTAGTTTCCTTTAAACTGGAAAAAGTGGCGCCGGTTATTTTACTTGCGGGCGTTATTATCGTAATGTTTTGTAAGAAGCAGAAACTGACCAAGTTTGGTGAGGTTATTGTCGGCTTCGGTATTCTGTTTATGGGCTTAAGCGCCATGTCAGGCGCCATGTCAGGCATGAAAGATTCACAGGCGGTTTTGAATATGTTTGCTTCCTTAAAAACGCCGATACTGGCGGTTTTATTAGGAGCGGTTTTAACGGCAGTTATCCAGAGTTCTTCCGTTACGGTCAGTATCATGGTCTTAATGGCCAATCAGGGGCTTTTGGGGCTTGATATGTGTATGTTCATTATTTTAGGCTGTAATATTGGCGCGTGTACATCCTCGCTATTGGCTTCTTTAGCGGGTAAAAAAGATGCGAAGCGGGCGGCGTCCATCCATCTGATTTTTAACGTTATCGGAACGGTTATCGTCTATATCATATTTATGGTAAGCGTACATCAGATAGTGGAGATATTATCGGCGATTGCCCATCAGGATGCGGGTCGTGTCGTAGCGTACGCCCATATTGCGATTAAACTGTTCCAGGTTATTATCATGTCGCCGTTTATAGGCGCCATTGTGAAACTGACATACATAGTGGTACCCGGTGACGATAAGAAAATCGGCTATCGTGACAGCCACCAGTTAAAATATATCGGCGAAACGGTCGTATTTAATCCGGCGACGGCAATGGTGGAGGTTATTAAAGAATTAGACCGTATGGCGTCTTTGGCAAGCGAGAATCTGAACCGTTCCATGAACGCACTGATTACGCTGGATAACGAGGTGATTGAAGAAGTACGGGAAGTAGAGGAGAATATTGATTTCTTAAGCCATGCCATTACGGATTATCTGGTAAAAATCAATCAGACGACGCTGCCGATTGAGGACTTAAAGAGTATCGGCGCGCTTTTCCATGTCGTCAACGATATTGAACGAATTGGCGACCATGCGGAAAATATAGCGGATGCGGCGCAGCATAGAAGCGAAACGGGCGTTGATTTCAGTAAGGACGCACAGGCAGACTTGGGCTTGATGTTAGATATGGTGAATACCCTGCTTCGTTTCTCCGTGGAAATGTTCGTCAGGAGTACGGAAGAGCATGAAGAGGATATCAAGCATTTAGGAGAGGCAATCGACGAGAAAGAGAAAGAATTACAGCAGAAGCATCTGGAGAGATTAACAAATAACGAGTGTACGCCGGAGGCGGGCGTTTTGTTTTCGGATATCATATCCGGGCTGGAAAGAGTCGCGGAACATGCTACCAATATTGCATTTGCTACGGTAACGGTAGACGCATAACCTAAATTTTACACGTTAATAGGGATTTTTGTTGACAAGAATTAATAAACTTGTTATAATGACAACACAATTTGTAATATTTGTAACAAATATGTAACAAGTGTAGAATAATTCCGAGAGACAAAGAAGCTGTTAGCGAGGGTATTGGGATGAAACGAAAAGAGATATGTTATCTTTTATTATGCGTCATATTGTACCAGCCAATCAGGGCTTTTGCCGTAGAGAGCCGGACGGATTCTTCCATACAGGCAGATGTGCAGGAAGAAATCTCTATGGAAATGCAAGAAGAGACTGTAGGGGAAGAAGTAGAAACGATACAGTCTGTTTTTGCTGATTTGACGGTGGGCGCTGCTGCTATTGGAAGAGGCATAGATACTACCATGGCAGATGTTGCAGTAGTGGAAAAAGAAGACGTTTCATCCAATATTAAAGATATTTTAGGAGACCCGCTGGGCGTATCTGCCATCATGGAAGCGAAAAAGACGCAGGAAGAATACGCGAAAGCCTACGAAGAGGCTAAGAACGCAAACTGGGGTTATACGAATTTAGGCATTGCAAATGTAGACAATAATTTGAATATCAGAGCCATACCGGGAGAAGACGGAAAACTGGTAGGAAAGCTGCCGAAAGATGCGGCATGTGAAGTGCTGGAATCCGACGGGGAATGGGCGCATATCCAGTCCGGCAAGGTGGACGGCTATGTCAGTTGTGATTACCTTTTAACAGGACTGGACGCAAAGCACAGAGCGGAAGAACTTGTTTCCACTATCGCAACCGTTACTACGGAGACTCTGAATGTGCGGGCGGAGGCGAATACGGACTCCGAAATCATTACCTTTGTACCGCAGGGAGAGCAGCTGGAAGTAGTATCGTCAGAGGGAGACTGGGTAAGAGTTTATCTGGATGATGAGGAAGTATTCGTATCAGCGGCATTTGTAGAGGTAAACGCCCAGTTAAATACGGCAATTACCATGACGGAACTTTTATATGGACAGGGCGTATCGGATGTACGCGTGGATTTATGCCAGTATGCCAAAGAGTTTCTGGGCAATCCGTATGTATGGGGTGGAACCAGCCTGACAAAGGGTGCGGACTGTTCCGGCTATGTGTTAAGCATTTATAAGAAATTCGGCATTTCCCTGCCGCATTATTCCGGTTCGCAGGCAAATTGTGGAACCTCGATTAAGTTATCGGAAGCGCAGCCGGGTGATTTGGTATTTTACGGAAAAGGTTCGACGATTAACCATGTGGCAATTTATATCGGCGGCGGACAGGTAATTCACGCCAGCAGCCCGAAAACAGGCATTCGTATTTCCAATGCCACCTATAGAACGCCGTTAAAAGTGGTAAGAATTTTACAGGATTAACGGTATTTTCTTGTAGGTGTTATGTAAGGAGAATTAAAAGAAATGGAAAGTTCTAATAAGAAAAAGAAGATGTTGCCCTTATTGATACTATTAGGAGTCATAGTATTTTTAATATTGATAGGAGTTGTAAATTTATTTCATTGTACTTATCAATTAAATAGGGATGTTTCTTTTGATGTTCTTTTAAGCTCGGTAGTATGGAATAGAAAAGGAATTCTTCCAAGCACTTGGTATGTGGCGATAAAAACAAGAATTATTTGTACACTGAATATTACACCCCTCTTTTACGGATTGATGCATATTATGATGCTGTCAACCGGTCTTGTTTGTACGTTGATGACGAATTTCATTGTATGCTGTCTTTATTATTTTGGAAAATCAGTGAATTTCAGTATCAGAAAAAATCTGCTTTTATTATATTAGAACTATTTTATTTATTCACCTTTTATTATGCGGTTCATGTCGTCATTTTCTTTTTGACGTTAGGTATCTATATCAGCTCGGTCAGAGGAGAAATAAAATGGTGCAGACTGGTGATAGGCGCATTGTCTGGTGTTTATTCTTGGTATTCAGGAAACACGAGGAGTTCTCGTTATTTATACCCTAATACTCAGAGTGGAATTGATAAGGGGGAATATATCGGCTCTACCGTAAAGAAGAATGGAAGAAAACAGATGGATTTGCCTGTTTTTTGGGGCCGTTGGATTGTTTGTCATCAGCTTTTGGGGAATGGCATTTCCGATTTCCGTCGGACAGGATTTTTCAAGAAATTTATTTTGTTGCTTGTCATTACTTATAAGTGCTTCCTTAGTAGTATCCATAGTGATGTTGTCATTTGCTACGGTGGATACGACGAAGAGTTACTATTTTCAGTATTTTGTAATGGCATACGCTGTCGGACTGCTTTTTAGAAAGCTGAAGCAATGTACGAAAGTTATGGTGGCGCTGTCTGCATATATGTATTGTAATCATAGTAATGATGGAACATTGTTTCATATTTACATTCCTATTGTAAGGGAAGAAAGGCTGACACAGAACGATATCCATCAGATTGTTGCTTATCTGGAAGAGAAAGAATTAGATACAGCACATCCAACGGTTTATTTTGCCGATACTATAACGATATTGTCGAATGGGAAAGTTAGGGTGGCAGATGTTGCTTCCGTAAGCCATATAGGGATTTGCAGATGGATGACATTATGCTATTTGAAAAACAGATAGGAAGATTCTGCATTTATAGTGCAGATTATAATTTTTCGAGGATGGATATTTACTGATGGGAAAGAAATATGATAAAATTATTATCGGTGCAGGACTTTATGGACTTTATGCGGCAAAGTACAGTAGTGACAGAGGCGAAAAAACACTGGTGCTGGAGTTCGATCGGACTCCGTTTGGAAGAGCAACATATATTAACCAGGCAAGGGTTCATATGGGGTATCATTATCCAAGAAGCCTTACCACGGCAACAAAATCGGCAGGTTATTTCAGGCGGTTTGCAGAAGACTTTTCTTTTTGCATTCATGATAAATTTGAGCAGATTTACGCGACATCAGATAAACTGTCCTGGACGAATGCGGAGCAGTTTATGAATTTTTGCAAGGCGGCGGGCATTCGGTGTGATGAAACGGCTGTTTCCAGATATTTCCGTACGGGTATGTGCGATGGTGCCTTTATCACAGAAGAATATACTTACGACGCTGCTATTTTACGAAAGTACTATGAAGAGCAGTTACAAGGCAGGGGTAATGTGGAATTTTTGTATGATGCCAGAGTAGAGAAGATTATAAAAAGGGCGGATGTATTTGAGGTATGGATGCAGGATGATACGTTTTTTGAAGCGCCTTTTGTCTTAAACGCCACATACGCGTCTGTCAATCAAATTATAGATAAACTGGAAGGGATACCCAAAGATTTCTTTGACATTAAGTATGAATTGTGCGAAATTATACTTTGTGAACCCTCCGATGCTTTACGGAAAATTGGCATTACGGTTATGGACGGGCCTTTCTTTTCTATTATGCCGTTTGGAAAAACCGGTCTGCACTCATTGACTTCGGTTACGTTTACGCCGCATGTAACATCTTATGAAGTGAATCCCGCTTTTTCATGCCAGCAAGGGTATGCCCGTTACGGACAGAAAGCAGGCTGCACGCAGAAATATCTCTATAATTGCAATGACTGTCCTTATAAGCCGGATTCTGCTTGGTCGTATATGTCTCATCTTGCGAATTTATATTTAAAAGAGGAATATACTTATACTTACCGGAAGTCTTTATATTCCATGAAACCAATCTTAAAATCTTCAGAGATGGATGACTCAAGACCTACGGCAATTAAGATATTGCATCAGAATCCGACTTTTATCAGTGTACTTTCGGGAAAAATTAATACAGTCTATGATTTAGACGACTATTTGAGATAACGTTGCTTTTGAGTTAAGAAGAGCGCAGAATGGATGACAGATATGAATAATGGAAAAAAAGAAAAAAAATTTATTTCACTGGTAGTTTATCTTCATAATGTGGAAGATAATATAAAATATTTTTTGAAAACGGTGATACCGATATGTGAGAGCCATTTTCAGGATTTTGAGATTATCTGTGTGGATGACGCCTGCACAGACTCTACGGTGGAGAAGATAAAGGAATATTTAAAAGAGCATCAGATAAAGGCGATGGTAAATATTATCCATATGAGTTTCTTTCAGGGATTGGAAAGCGCGATGAATGCAGGCAGGGATACTGCGATTGGCGATTTTGTCTATGAATTTGACACGATATTTATAGATTATAAACCGGATATCATTGTAAAAGTTTATGAAAAAATGTTAGAGGGGAGTGATATCGTAGCGGCAAGCAGCAAAGGAACAATACACTTGACGTCTAAGATATTTTATTCTTTGTATAACCTGACGAATCGTTTGAGAAATGAAATCGGGCCGGAAACTTTCCGCCTTGTATCAAGACGCGCGATTAACCGGATTCAATCCATGGGGCAGTATATTCCCTACCGCAAAGCCGTTTACAGTAATTGCGGACTGGGCATGGCAACTCTTTATTACGAGAGAGAAGATGTCATGAAAAAAGTAAAAAATAAAATGGTGACATCCGAGAGGACGTCTCTTGCATTGGATTCCTTTATTTATTTTACGAACGTGCTGGAACGGGTATCCATGATTATCAGTGCGGCTTTTTTGCTGATAACGATAGGCGTGGGAATTTATATTGTTTTGGATGTATTTAGTGAAAGCAGACCGGTTGAAGGCTGGCTTTCCACGATGGGATTTTTGGCGTTTGGCTTTTTTGGCGTGTTTGCGCTTTTGACTATCATATTAAAGTATTTATCGGTTATTTTGAATTTAATTTTCAAAAAGCAGCGCTATCTGATAGCAGATATAGAAAAGGTGGTATAAATGGGCAATGTAAACAGCATTAATATATTATTTCCTGTATTAAATGAGCGTTTAAGACTGCGTAATGGCATCGAAAAGACCATTTCTTATTTGAAGAAAAATGTGGGAATTCCTTATACGCTTACCATACTGGATAACGGTTCCGACGATGAAACGCCGGATATCGGGAAAGAATTAGAAGAAAAATATCCGGAAGTGCTTTATGTAAGGTTAAATGAGCGCGGCGTAGGAATAGCTTTCCGAGAGGGAATCCGGTTGAATGAGAGCGATATTGTAGGCTATATGGATATTGATTTATCCACGGATTTGAAATATCTTGGCAGGACGATAAAACTCTTTCAGAAAAATCCGCATCTGCAATATGTAAACGGCAGCAGATTCCATAAAAAATCAGATACAAAAGGAAGAAAATGGTATCGCAAAATAACATCTATGGGACTTGTTTTTTTGCTGAAAACGATTTTTCATATGCGGGCGACGGACGCGCTTTGCGGTTTTACTTTCTTAAGGAAAGAAGCGGCAAATCAGCTTGTCAGGGAATGCAGCGACGATAACGGATGGTTTTATACGGTGGAATTTTTGCTGCGGGCGGAGCGTAACGGCATGGCGATTTATGAATTGCCGGTAGAATGGCAGGAAGATTATAATACGACGGTAAAAATTTTTTATACGATTAAAAATTATTTGATTCAGATTAATAAACTGCGCAAAGCGTTTCGGGAGGAGAGCGGAAATGCTAAAAAGAATTGATTTATCGAGAGATTACCGGAAGCATAAGGACGAATATATGCAGGCGATTCAGATGGTCTGCGAAGAAACGGCGTTTTCCGGGGGAAAGTTTGCAGACCGTTTCGATAAAGAATTTGCCGAGTTTTGTCAGGTGCCGTATGCCGCGGGCGTGAACAATGGCACTTCAGCGCTTCATTGTGCGATGATGGCGTTGGGAATCGGAGAGGGAGATGAAGTCATTGTTCCTGCGAATACTTATATTGCAACGGCGTGGGGGGTTACTTATACGGGAGCGACGCCCGTTTTTGTAGACTGTACGGCTGACACATGGGAAA
Source organism: Bacillus sp. (in: firmicutes) (assembly GCA_023666125.1). Taxonomy (GTDB): domain Bacteria; phylum Bacillota; class Clostridia; order Lachnospirales; family Lachnospiraceae; genus UBA3282. The sequence continues at coordinate 15,092 of JAMPCN010000071.1, forward strand.
TTGCGCCGGACAGGATAGAAGAAAAAATTACGGACAAAACAAAAGCGATTCTCGGCGTTCACTTGTATGGGCAGCCTTTTGCTTTTCGTGAGGTAAAAGAAATTGCCGACAGACACGGACTTTATGTGGTAGAGGACTGCGCGCAGGCGCACGGCGCGATGTATGAGGGAAAAATGGTTGGAAGTTTAGGGGAATTAGGCTGTTTTTCTTTTTATCCCGGGAAAAATCTATATGCTTTTGGGGAGGGCGGCAGCGTTACCTGTAAAAAGAAAGAGTATTTTGACGCTGTCACGACGTTCAAAAACCAAGGATGTAAAGTGCGTTATTATCATGACGTGATAGGTTATAATTACCGCCTGGAGGGAATACAGGGAGCGGTTTTAAGCGTTAGTTTGAAATGTTTGCCGGAGTGGACGAAAAGGAGAAAAGAAATAGGGAAGCGATATCATAAGGAGATTGTGAATCCGCGGCTTACGATGCAGACGCATCCGGAAAATACAGACCCGGTATTTCATCTGTTTGTAGTGACTGTAGAAGATGCCGACCATTTGATTGCTTATATGGATGAGAGAGGAATTGAATGCAATAAACATTATCCTGTGCCATGCCATTTGCAACAAGCATATAAAAATCTGAATTACCGGGCGGGCGATTGCCCGAATGCGGAATATCTTGCCGCGCATTGCGTGACGCTTCCCATGTTCCCGGAAATGACACAAGAAGAAGTGCAGATGGTGATTGACGCGTGTAACGCATATACCGGAGCGAAAAATAACTGAAAATTGATTTTTGTGAGAATAAAAAAATTTGCTTGCCAACCTTTTTCTGATATGATAAAATACAAAGGTATGAGTTTCAGCCGACACTCAGAACAGGGAAAACTCCAACCCATTCCCGGTGTCCGGCGGTTATAGGAAGAGAGGAGAAAAAAATGATTTCCAAAGAAAAGAAAACGGCAATTATCAAAGAGTATGCAAGAACAGAGGGCGATACAGGTTCACCGGAAGTTCAAATTGCAATCCTGACAGCGAGAATTCAGGAGTTGACAGACCATTTAAAAGAGAATCCGAAAGACCATCATTCCAGAAGAGGTCTGCTTAAGATGGTAGGACAAAGACGTGGACTTCTCGCATATTTAAAGGATAAGGATATCGAAAGATACCGTGCTTTGATTGAGAGATTAGGACTTAGAAAATAAAAGAGGCAGATACAGGGCTGGCGGACGCTGGCCTTTTTGCCTTTCATGTAAGGAGAGATGACTATGTATAAGAGTTACACAATGGAACTTGCCGGCCGTACGCTTCGCGTCGATATCGGCAGAGTAGGAAAACAGGCAAACGGATGCGCATTTATGCAGTATGGTGAAACAACCGTATTATCGACAGCAACAGCATCAGAGAAACCGAGAGAGGGTATTGATTTCTTCCCGTGCAGTGTGGAGTATGAAGAAAAATTATATGCAGTAGGGAAAATACCGGGAGGATTTAATAAGCGTGAGGGAAAGGCGTCCGAAAACGCGATTTTGACAAGCCGTGTTATCGACAGGCCGATGCGTCCTTTATTCCCGAAAGATTATAGAAACGACGTTACCTTAAATAATATGGTTATGAGCGTTGACCCTAAATGCCGTCCTGAATTGGTGGCAATGCTTGGTACGGCGATTGCGACAAGCATTTCGGATATTCCGTTTGACGGCCCCTGCGCCATGACGCAGATGGGTATGGTTGACGGTGAGTTTGTTGTCAATCCCTCACAGGAGCAGTGGGATAACGGCGATTTGCAGATGACGGTAGCTTCAACAGCCGAAAAGGTTATGATGATTGAAGCCGGAGCAAACGAAGTGCCGGAGGCAAAGGTGATAGAGGCTATCTATAAAGCGCATGAAATTAACCAGACAATCATCGCGTTCATCAATCAGATTATTGCGGAGGTAGGAAAACCGAAACATGCGTATGAAAGCTGTGCGATTCCGGACGAGATGTTTGAGGCAATGAAGAAAATCGTAACGCCGGAAGAGATGGAGACAGCGGTTTTTACGGATGAAAAACAGGTTCGTGAAGAAAATATCAGAAACATCACCGAGAAGTTTGAAGAGGCGTTTGCCGAAAATGAAGATTATCTTGCGGTACTTTCCGAGGCGGTATATCAGTACCAGAAAAAGACCGTGCGTAAGATGATTTTAAAAGACCATAAGAGACCGGACGGACGTGAACTGACACAGATTCGTCCGCTGGCAGCGGAAGTGGATATTATTCCGAGAGTACATGGTTCCGCGATGTTTACGCGTGGACAGACACAGATTTGCAACGTATGTACATTGGCGCCGTTATCGGAAGTACAGAGAGTGGACGGTCTTGATGAGAATGTAACATCCAAACGATATATGCATCATTATAATTTCCCGTCCTATTCCGTAGGGGAAACAAAAGTCAGCCGCGGACCGGGACGTAGAGAAATCGGACACGGCGCGCTGGCGGAACGTGCGCTTGTACCGGTGCTTCCGTCAGAGGAAGAGTTCCCGTATGCAATCCGTACCGTATCGGAGACCTTTGAATCCAACGGTTCCACATCCATGGCGTCTACCTGTGCCTCCTGTATGTCCTTAATGGCGGCGGGCGTACCGATTAAGAAAATGGTAGCGGGTATCTCCTGCGGACTGGTAACGGGCGAGACAGATGATGATTTTGTACTTCTTACCGATATCCAGGGCTTGGAAGACTTTTTCGGCGATATGGACTTTAAAGTAACGGGTACGCATGAAGGCATTACGGCAATCCAGATGGATATTAAAATTCACGGCCTGACAAGACCGATTGTGGAGGGCGCGATTGCAAGATGCCGCGACGCACGGGAATTTATCATGGCAAACTGTATGGCTCCGGCTATTTCCGCACCGAGAAAAGAAGTCGGAAAATATGCGCCTAAGATTATATCCATTCAGATTGAC
>JAMPCN010000072.1 GCA_023666125.1 Bacillus sp. (in: firmicutes)
GAATAAATAACCTGAATACTTTCGCCTTTGCCAAAAGCCTTTTTCAAATGCTTTGCCGATATGACTGTCTGTTTGTCCATAATGTAATAAAACCGCCTTTCTTTTGTTTCCCTCGGGCAATGAGCCAGGCGGACATGCCTGTATGTACATAGAGTCAACCAGGGTGACCCGCAGATGCCGTAAGGTATGTGATAATCATAATGAAAAAGCCCAAACCACACCACCAACAGTTGTATACATTTTATTTTTTTATGCTACTTTCCGTTGCATCCCGTTTCAACGCTGTATAAAACCGCTCCTATCAAAAAGCGTGCGGTTTACATAACTTATGTAGAGAAGGCTGCCGCTTCCCGATTTTCGATCGTGCAAACGACAGCCTTTCTGTATTTCATGTCTTTTTGGACAATTAACTTTCCGTATTTCCGGTATTTCCTGTATTGCCTGTAGTTGCGGCGCCGCCGCCTGTGGTCGTCGTATCGATGCCGGGAAGGACAATCGTGTCGTCGCCTGCGCCAACTTCCATACCGCATCGCGAATTACACGGAACGACACAGCTTTCCTTATACTGCTCTTCGCAAAGCGGAGGACCAAGCTCTAAGGGCTTAATCGCCAAATCCAGTAAATCGCCTGCAACAAAGCGCAGACAACTGCTGTTATCCGGCGTAATAAGGCTTCCCTTGGGGGTATTAATCTTACCCGCGCTCTCCACACGGTATCCTGCAAAGTACAGACTCTGCAAAACAAGCGTCAGCCCAACCGTAATGGTATCGTCATCCGTATCGAACCCCAAAACCTTTGCCATCGCATAAAGGTTTAAGCCTTGTCTGATATAGTTATTGCTGTCCAGAAAACCAACATAATTGATGTTCGGAGTCGGCGTAGCAGGCGCCGTTCCCGCATCATAGCTGATTCCATATGGTGCAAAAATCTCCAGTTCCACGGATGTAGGATTGGTATCTTCATCATAGGTTGCCGCTGTCGTTTCCGGCGGCAGATAAACGGCAGTAGGATACAGCGTAGTCACCAGACGGCAGTTTTCGTCATAAAGGTTGACGGCAAACTCAACCGACAGATTGGACAGGGTAACAACATAGCAATTCGGCCTGCCTGTAATCGCTTCAATCACAACATCCCCATCACCATAGGTATAACTGATATTCAGCACGCGGGCCGTTGCCGACACCGCCGTCGGATAGGTTGTCGAAATATCCGCACCCAGCGCAAAAGATGTGCAGAGATTAATCCCGATTTCATCATAAATCAAAGGTGCCATAAGGCTTAAAACCTTGGGCGGCTCACAGATTGGATTGGTACATACGTCTATGCAGTTACTTCCCTGCATATTCTGAACCACGTCACTGACAATCCTTGCCTTGCACCCGCATTTCCCTGATTTACATTTCGCCATAATCTATATTCCCTTCTTTTTTTGTTATTTTATCTTATAATATGTTATTTTTTCTTATCATGTGCCATATATTATTATGAAAAAGAAATATTACGCAAAATGACCGCATAAATATGGCAGGCCATATAAGAATGGAGATTATTATGGGAAATGTATATGCGATTGACACGGAACAAAATCTAATCATATACAGCGCTAGAAATTATATATGCTTAAGAACCGCAATCGGTGAAAATCTGACAAGGCCGATTATTCTGCGCAGCGATTACGCCTCCGGCCTTTCCGATATGATTTACAACAACACTATCTACTACGCATATCAAAACACAAATCAGGATATTATCATCCGCAGCGTTATCGAACGGGATAATTTATATAAAATAAGCAGCCAGAATACACCGGACTGCTTCTATCCTCAAATCGCAGCAATACAAAAAACGCTGATTCTATTTTATTTTGTGAAAAATCCGATTGATAACAGTTTCTGTTTTAAAGCCCTTCTTCCCTTTGAACCGGAACAAAAACTGATACTGCCGGGAACGCTTTTTTCATCGAATAAAGAAGCGTCCTCAGCTCCTGACGAAGCGGTATTTAGCTCGCTTCCCACACTGCAGATTGTATCTTCCGGCACAATGCTTTTACTGCATCTATCACATGATACGGAGGAATTTATTTTTTCAATCGATGAATCGCTTCAATGTGAGAAACTGATACCGGCTTCTTCCATGCCGGTGCAAGAACCGGATAACAGCAAAGAGCTTCTTTTGCAGACACAAAATCAAATCGCCAAACTGCAGTCGGAACTTTCCACGCGCGACCAGTTGATACAAAGTATCCGCAAACAATATGAAGAACTTATGGACACCGCCATGAAATACCGCGATGAATCCGTCAAATGGTATAATAAATTTTATGGGAAATAATTCTATTCCCACCCGGTATCAATATCTTTTTACCGCCTGCAGTTCCTGATACAGCAGTTTATAATTTTCATAGCGCATCCGGCTAATATCACCGCGCTCTAACGCCTCTTTTATGCCGCAGTCCGGCTCATTGATATGCGCGCAGCCGCCGAATCTGCAATAAGGCTCGTACTGCCTGAATTCCGGATAGCAGTACGCCAGTTCCTCCTTGGGAATCTCCGCGATACTAAGAGAAGTAAAACCGGGCGTATCCATAATGTAAGTCTCATCGCCCAGGGCAATCATTTCCGAGTGCCTGGTTGTATGCCGTCCTCTTTCTATTTTACGGCTGATGCTTCCCGTCTCCATCTCCGCCTCCGGATGAAGACAGTTGATCAATGTTGACTTTCCTACGCCGCTTGGACCCGCTACGGTCGTTGTTTTCCCGCATAAAAGACTGCGCAGGTTCTCTACGCCCTCTTTTTCCAATGCACTGATAAAAAGGACATTGCTTCCGCATACGCTGTATACTTCTCTTAACACCGCCTTTTCTTTTTCCGATGCAATATCCTGTTTATTAAAACAGATGATGCTGGGCAGATTCTGTCTCTCCATCCGGATTAAAAATCTGTCCAGCAGATTCAAATTAGGCGCCGGTTTTACAACGGCAAAAATAATTAACGCCTGATCGATATTGGCTACGGCAGGGCGTATCAATTCATTTTTCCGTTCCAAAACCTCCGTTACATTTCCTTCTTTTGCCGCTTCATCCAACACATCAATACGGACATTATCGCCCACTAACGGTTTGATGTTGACATTTCGGAAAATACCTTTTGCCCTGCACGCATATACGCCTTTATTTTCTACATGCACATAATAAAATCCCGCAATTCCTTTAATGATTTTTCCTGTCATCTATCCTCACTCTGCGGTAAACGAAATCTCCCTGTTTACTGTCTTTTCTATGGATGTTTCCTCTATCGTTTCTCCTGTATCCGGATTCGTTGAAGCCGGTGTGGTAACAGTAAACCGAAACTGTATCGTACCTGTCGCGGACTTGATTCCCGTATAATTGACTCCTACCGGGAAAGAAGAAGTCTGCGTATTTAATAGCTGTGTGCCGTCCGCCGTCGTAATCGTAACGGTAACGTTCATGCCGCTTTGATAATCCCCGTCTTCCGTGGGCGCGGTTATATTGTCCGCATATTTATACGTAACCGCCGACGGTCCTATGCTGACCTTTAAATCTATCACGGTTCCCTTATCCACGTAGGAACCTACCGAAAAACTCTGGTAACAGATTTTATCAATAAGCGCGGCGTCCTCATTATTTACCTGCGATATCGTTCCTACCGTCAAACCGCTCTCTGTCAGAGTGGCGACCGCATCCATCTCTTCCATGCCGACAACATTCGGCACCTGGACTTTGGTAATTTCTGCGCCCTGACTGACGCGTATGGTAATCGAAGATGCCGGAGGCGCCGTTTTCTCCGCCTCGGGAGACTGCGCGATAACATAGCCGCTTTGTACAACGGAATCATAACTCTGTGTTACATTGACTACAAAACCGGCCTTTTCCAAAATGGAAGTTGCCTCCGACTGCGACTTGCCGACAACATTTGGCACATCTACCGCATCGGTTCCCTCCGCAACGGTCAAAATAACGTTACTGTTAATATCCACCATCTGCCCGGCTCTTACGCTTGCCCGCATGACAATGCCCTCTTCATAGGCCTGCGTCACCTCATACTCTATTTCGGGCGTTAAACCAAGTGAAATCAAAGCCCGTTTCACTTCATCTAACGACTTTCCCTCCACCTCTATCATTTCCACCTGTTCTACCTGCTGTTCTTCTTCCTGCTCCTCCTGCCGGCCAAACTGCAGTCTTTCCCCGAATATACCAAAATAATTTCCTATGATAAAAATAATGATACCGCCAACTAAAAGCGCCGCTACGACTGCCAGAATGGTCGTGATGCTCTCCATCTTAGGGTCGTAATCATCATCATCCTCGTCATCTTCATCATCCTCATAGTATTCATCTTCGTCGTCTTCGTCCTCGTCATCCTCTTCTTCGTCTTCCTCGTCATCACGATAATACTCTTCGTTTTTCCTAAGGCGCATCGCTTCTTCCATAGAATCTCTTTTCTCAGACTGTCTCTTAATCTGCGCCATATCCCTGTCCGTAATCATTCTGGTGGAAGCCTCTTCATCCGGGTCTATCACCTTAACAAAATCCTCATCCGGATGCATCAGGGACTGTTTTAAATCAACAATCAGCTCTCCCATGGACTGATATCTTCTGTCAGGGCTTTTCTGACAGCATTTATACACTATCTGCTCCACACTGACGGGAATTTCCGATATATATTCTCTTGGAGAGGGTAATTCCTCCTGAATATGCTTAATCGCAATGGCAACCGTCGTCTCGCCGTTAAACGGAACACGCCCCGTCAGCATTTCAAACATGGTAATGCCCAGAGAATAGATATCGCTCTTTTCATCACTGTAGCCGCCTCTTGCCTGTTCCGGTGAAGTATAGTGAACCGAACCCATAACGTTTGATGTAATCGTATTGCTCGTCGCTGCCTTTGCAATACCGAAATCTGTCACCTTGACCTTGCCTTCCTTGGAAATAATAATATTCTGCGGCTTAATGTCACGGTGAATAATATGATTATTATGTGCGGCTTCGATTCCCATGGAAACCTGAATGGCGATGCTGATAGCCTCCTTGACGGAAAGCCTCGCTTTCTTTTCAATATATTTTTTCAGCGTAATGCCCTCTACCAGTTCCATGACAATATAATAGATGTCACTTTCCTCCCCAACATCATACACATTGACAATATTAGGGTGCATCAGGCCTGCCGCCGCCTGCGCCTCTATCCTGAACTTTGACACAAAGTTCTCATTTTCGCTGAATTCCTGTTTTAACACCTTAACCGCCACAAACCGATTTAATTTGTGGTCTTTTGCTTTATATACATCCGACATACCGCCGGTACCGATTTTTTCCAGAATTTCATATCGGTCTCCGATTATCATTCCAATTTTAACCATGTTCCACCTCATCTGCTAACGGTTCAATAATAATCACCGAAATATTATCCTTACCGCCGTTATCATTGGCTCTTTGCACCAATGTTTCAGCTCTCTCCTTTAAACTTTTTCCACTTTTTAAAATCTGTTGTATGTCCGTATCGTCCACCATATTAGTCAGTCCGTCCGAACATAGAAGCACAATATCTCCCGCATTCAATTCAAGATTGAAGAAATCCGCTTCCACCGTATCTCTTGCGCCAATCGCTCTTGTAATAATATTTTTATCCGGATGGTTTTTCGCCGACTCCCTGTCGATGCCGCCCATCCTTATCATTTCCTCTACCAGAGAATGGTCTACCGTAATCTGCTCTATCTTATCGTTGACCAGATAGAGTCTGCTGTCTCCTACATTGGCAACCTCAAGATACCTGCCGATACAGGTAGCAATGACAACGGTTGTTCCCATGCCCGAAAGCGCAGTATCCTCCTTTGCCTTCTTCCTCGTGCAGGCATTGGCTTTTTCAATCGCTTTGCCCATAACCACGACAGGATTCTTTTCAAAAGACGCAGTGATTTCCTCTACTATCGTTTCCACCGTATAACGTGACGCAAAATCCCCTGCGTTATGTCCGCCCATGCCGTCCGCCACAATAAACACGTTCGGCAGATTGCCGACCGGAGACTCCGAAATATAGATAAAATCCTGATTCAGTTTTCTTCTACGACCAATGTCTGTAATCGCATAGGACTGTAACACTGTATTTTCCTCCTATGACTGCTTCGCAATATATTTCCGTCTAAGCTGTCCGCAGGCGCCGTCGATATCCCTGCCCATTTCCCTTCTAATAGTAACATTTATTCCATTTTTTTCAAGTTTATTTTTAAATACATCTATCGCAGCCCTCTTCGACTGTACAAAATCCCGCTCTTTTACCGGATTTATCGGAATCAGATTCACATGCGCATTGAGCGGTTTCGCAAAGGCTGTCAGCTTCTCTATATCCTCTTTTGTATCATTGACTCCGTCCGCCAGACTGTATTCAAAGGTAATCCTTCTTCCTGTTTTTGCAAAATAGTATGCACATACTTTTCTCAATTCATCCAATGAATACTGATTGGCAATCGGCATTAATCCGCGTCTTTTATCATTATCAGCCGCATGGAGGGATAAGGCCAGTGTAATCTGTAAGCCTTCGTCCGCAAGGCGGCGCATATTAGGCACGATGCCGCAGGTGGAAACCGTAATATTGCGCTGGCTGATATGTAATCCGTTTTCATCCGTCAAAAGCCGTATAAAGCGGATAAGATTATCATAGTTATCCAGCGGCTCCCCGGTTCCCATTACGACCACATGGGAAACTCTCTCACCGGTAAGAAGCGTAATCGCATAAACCTGGTCTAACATCTCTGACGGCAGCAAATTTCTTTCCCAGCCGTCTATCGTGGACGCGCAGAACCTGCACCCCATCCGGCATCCTACCTGCGAGGAAATGCAGACGGAATTGCCATGCTTATATTTCATCCAAACGCTCTCCACCACATTGCCGTCGGATAGCGCAAACAAAAACTTTTTCGTACCGTCGATGGCGGACTCCTGTACCCTGACCGTATCAAGCGCCGTATACGAAAAACGCTCCCGGCACTTTTCTTTCAGTGTATTCGGCAGATTGCTCATCTCGTCATAATTTCTGGCGAGTTTCACATGCATCCAGTCATATAACTGCTTTGCCCGGTATGGTTTTTCGTCTAATGCCTGCATTTTTTCCTGTAATTCCATTAATGTGAACGATTTGATATCTTCCATACCATCGTTTTCCTCTCCTGATATGACGACGTTTTATCCATTTATGGCTCAAGATAACGCTTTACGCAATTTGGCAAAAAAGAAACCGTCCGTTTCATGAATGCCCGGAAGAAGCTGTATCATGCCGCTTTTCCCGGCTTTTTTTAAACATGCGGGCAGATATGCGCTCATATCTTCCAAGGCCAATGAAAACGTATCGCACAGCCATTCTACCGTTTTCGCATTTTCCTGCGGATTGACGGTGCAGGTGCTATACAGCAAAACACCGCCCGGCTTGATATAAGATACCGCGTTTTGTAATATCTCTTTTTGCAACGGTAATATTTCTTCTAAAGACTGCTCCGATACATGGTACTTAATATCCGGCTTTTTCCCGATAACGCCAAGCCCGGAACACGGTACATCCGCCAGCACGACGTCCGCCAACTGGTATAATTTCTCATGATACTGTCTGGCGTCGGCTATTGCCGTCTCCATATTCTCTTTTTTCATCCGGATACGGTTTTGTTCCATACGCGCAAGTTTTGTCTCCGTTATGTCAAAAGAAAGCACCTTCCCCGTATGTTCCAATTTGGAAGCCGCATGGAGCGACTTACCGCCGGGCGACGCACAGACGTCGATAACGGTCTGCCCTTTTTGCATGCCCGCCGCCTCCACAACCAGCATGGAACTGACGTCCTGTACGATAAAAATCCCCTCTTCATAACCGGGCAGATGCCTGATACCGTCCGTTTTTTCTACGGTGACGGCATAAGGCAGATAAGGATGCCTTTCTACCACGACCCCCTTTTCCCGCCATGACGCAAAAAGTTTTTCTCTCTCATCCTCTGCTGCAGACTCTTCTATCCTTAATGTCACCGGAGTGCGTCTTAAAAACGCGTCTAACATCTTCTCCACGGTTTCTTTATCATAAGCCGCTAAAAAATGCTCTGTCAGCCACTGCGGCATGGAATACATAACGGAAAGATAAGCAAGCGGCTCTTTTTCTGCATCAGGATATACGATATCCTGCTTCTGTCTGGAAATGTTGCGCAGTACGCCGTTTACATACCCCTGTAACGATACAAACCTGCGTTTCTTCGCCAGGCGGACCGCCTCGTTACAGACCGCCGCGTCGGGAACGGCATCCATAAATATTATCTGATAAACGCTCATCCGCAGCAGTTCCCGGATAAGCGGCTTCATTTTTTCCACCGGCGTTTTGGAAACCTGATTCAAGATATAATCAATCTGAATCCTGCGCTCTACGGTTCCTTCCGTGACTCTTTTAATAAAAGCTTTTTCCTTTGGTAACAGATAATCATATTTTTCCAGTACGTCCGCCAGCAATAGGTTTACATAACTATCCATCTTTGCCAGTTCCAGTAAAATATCTAAAATGATTTCTCTTGTATTCATATAGCTGCCACTCGCCTTAATCCCTTCTTCTGTTGTTGTTTCCAAACAAAAGAACCAACCGAAGAAGCTGCAAAATAGAGGAAGCCGCCGCCGCAACATAGGTCAATGCCGCCGCGCTTAACACTTTCCGGCATCCCCTTGTCTCTTCATCCCCCATGATGCCATAACTGCCAAGCATGGCAAGCGCCCTGCCGGACGCATTAAATTCTACCGGCAGCGTAACAATCTGAAATAAAACGGCAAGGGCAAATACCCAAATGCCTATCTGAATAAACAACTGATTCATCCCTAACAATGCGCCGAGTAAAATAATCGGAATGCCAAGTCGGGAGCCAATATTGGCCGCCGGCACTAAAGCCGTACGGATTTTTAGCGGTGCATATCCTTTATGATGCTGCACGGCATGACCGCATTCATGAGCCGCAACGCCGATTGCCGCAACGGAGGACGCGCCATACGTCGCATCCGAAAGTCTGAGTACTTTAGAAGAGGGGTCGTAATGATCCGTAAGTTCCCCTCTGATATGTTCGACGCGCACATCATAAATACCGGAAAGCTGTAAAATCCGTTGTGCCGCCTGCGCCCCTGTCAGTCCGCTCGCGCTCCTTACCCCGGAGTATTTCCGGAACGTCGTGCTAATGCGCATCTGCGCCACAATACATAAAATTGCGCCAATAATTACAAGCCAGTACGTAGGGTCAAAATACATCCCATAATATCCACCATAATATCTCATATCTATCCAAGCGCCTCCCCTGCTTTTAGTTGGCAGCCAAGCAAAAATTCTTTGACCGCCATTTTCTTTTTTCCTTCTAACTGCACACTGGTGACTTTTAGCGTCTTTTCACCGGTCTGCACATAGAAAGCGTCTTTTTCCACCGCCGTTATCGTACCGGGCAGCGCATTTGCAAACGTCTTGTCTTCCCCGCATACATCGCTTTCCCATATTTTTAAATTTTTTCCATGATATGAAGTATACGCGCTCGGCCAGGAATTTAATCCCCGCACCATTCTTTCTATCTGTACGGCATCTTTCTCCCAGTCAATTTTTCCCATCGACTTTTGTAACATCCTGGCATAACAGGAATCCGCGTCGTTTTGTTTCCTGGGAGAAATATCTCCCGCCTCTATCTTTTCAAGGGCTTCTACAATCAATCCGGCTCCCGCTTTGGTCAGTTTATCATGCAAGCTGTCTCCGGTCTCTTTTTCATCAATCGGCAAGGCGCACTGCATAAGCATATCCCCGGTATCAATGCCTTTATCCATCTGCATAATCGTGATGCCGGTTTCCTTTTCCCCGTTTAAAATCGCCCATTGAATCGGTCCTGCCCCGCGGTATTTGGGCAGCAGGGAAGCATGGATATTGATACACCCGTATTTTGGCATGGTAAGAATCTCCTGTGAAAGAATCTGTCCGAAAGCCGCCACAATAAAAACATCCGCGCCATACGTACGCAGCGTCTCTACGGCCTCAGCATCTTTTACCTTGAGAGGTTGAAAAACCGGAATATCGTATTGTAACGCACACACCTTAACCGGCGTCATCTGCACTTCTTTACCGCGCCCTTTCGGTTTATCAGGCTGCGTTACGACAAGCATAACCTGATGCCCCGCCTTTATAAGAGCCTCCAAAGCCCCTACCGCAAAATCCGGCGTTCCCATAAATATCACTTTCATTCATACCACATCCTTTTATTCATTTTCTGCGTCCTCTACATCCTGTAACTCGCCCTCCACCTTTTCCACATACAGATGTCCTTCCAAATGGTCGAGTTCGTGCATCATTGCTCTTGCGAGCAGTTCCGTTCCCTCTATCTCGAAAGGCTCCAAATTTTCATCATAGGCAAGCAATTTCACATAATTGGGTCTTGTCACCTGCCCTGTCTTGCCCGGTACGCTAAGACATCCCTCATAACCGGTCTGTTCCCCGCTTGTTTCCAAAACCTGTGGGTTTATCAATAAAATCGGGTCTTCCCCCGTCGTATCAATAACGACTATCCGCTTTAAAATACCGACCTGCGGCGCTGCCAGCCCGACGCCGTTTGCATCATACAAAGTATCAAACATATCGTCAATCAACTCCTGTATCCTGGGCGTTATTTCTTTCACTTCCTTACAGCTTTTTCCCAACACATAATCTCCTATTTCCCTAATATTCCTGATTGCCATTTCTTACCATGCTCCTTTTCTTTTTGTTCAGTATGTAGTCATCGGGTCAAAATCAAATTGAATCGTTACGTTTTTCAAATTTTGCTCTTTCGCATATTCTTCCATCATATCCTTTATCTTAACCAGATTCTCGTAATCCGCATGTTTTAAATACAGCGTATGGCGATACCAGTCATTTATTTTGGAAATGGCGGCCTGTGCCGGACCTATGATATACGGCTCCTTTTCCTCTGTAAAATATTTTCTTATCAAACCGCAGAATCTCTCCAGCAAAACTTCTCCTTCCTCTTTTTCTCTGGAAAGCAAAAGCACGGCCAGCATATGCGCCGCCGGCGGATACTGTAATAACTCCCGGTACATGATTTCTTCCGCATAAAAGCTTTCATAATCCTGATTTGCGGCATGTACGATGCTGTAATGCTCCGGCTGGTAAGTCTGGATAACGACTTCCCCGGCTTTCGTGCCTCTGCCCGCTCTGCCCGCGGCCTGCGTCAGCAGTTGAAAGGTTCTTTCACCCGCGCGGTAATCATTCTGGTTTAAGGATAAATCAGCCGCCAGAATGCCAACCAGCGTAACATTGGGAAAATCATGCCCTTTTACTATCATCTGCGTTCCCACCAGAATATCCGCCCTGCCGTCGGCAAACGCCGATAATATTTTCTCATAGCTTTCCTTACTTCTTGTGGAATCCGCATCCATCCGCAGCACCCTTGCGCCCGGAAATTCCTTATAAATAGCTTCCTCTATCTGTTCCGTACCGGCTTTAAATCCCAGCAGGTACGGCGAACCGCAGACCGGACAGTTTTTTGCCCGCCGCTCCTCATAACCGCAGTAATGGCAGACCAGCATACCGTTTCGATGCTCCGACAAAGAGACGTCGCAGTGCGGACATTTCATCACATGTCCACAGGCTCTGCATGAAATAAAACCTGCATATCCTCTGCGGTTTAAAAAAAGCATACTCTGTTCGCCCGCCATCAGCCGCTCTTCCAAAAGACTTTTTAACTTTCTGCTGAAAATAGAGCGGTTTCCCTCTTGCAGTTCTTTCCGCAAATCTACCGTATATACCTGCGGCAGACATCCCCCGCTCAAACGCCTTTTTAATCGGTACAGCTTATATTCCCCTTTCCCGGCGCGGTAATAAGCTTCTAAGGAGGGCGTTGCGGAACCAAGCACAACGCTTGCCCCTTTCACGGAAGCAATCTGTATAGCGGTTTCCCTGGCGTGATATTTGGGCATGGATTCGCTTTTATAACTGTTCTCATGCTCTTCATCCATCACAATCACACCCAGCTTTGGAAAAGGCGTAAATAACGCCGAACGCGGGCCGATAATAACGTCTAACTCTCCTCTTCTGGCGCGTTCCATCTGGTCGTATTTTTCCCCCATGGACAGCGTGGAATTCATGACAGAAACCCTGTCGCCAAATCTCTTATAAAACCGCAGCAGCGTCTGATAGGTCAGCGCAATTTCCGGAATCAGGACAATAGCCTGCCTGCCCATCGCTATCATCTTCTCAATAATCCCCATATAGACTTCCGTTTTTCCGCTGCCGGTAATGCCATGTATCAGATATGTGCCGGGTTTGCCCTCCCGGTAATCTTTGACAATATCCCCGATAATAAAGTTCTGTTCCTCACTGAGCGGTCTGGCCGCTTCTTTTGCGGATATTCTTTTTACAGGATTTCTGTAATAACTTTCCGTTTCTATGGAAATAATACCCTGTTTTTCCAAACTGTGCAAGGTCGGCGCCGCTACATTTAACTTTTCCCTAAGCAGCGCGTACGGTAAAATCTCCTCCTCTTGTAACGCTTCCAATACTCTGACTTTTGCCCGTTGCTTTTTCATGGCGCACTTCTCTATCTGCTCTTTTATCTCTTCTTCACTGCAGCAACGGACGATTTTCTTTTTTTCCGGCCGTTTTAATTTCTGTTTCACGGGAAGCGTTGTTTTTAAGGCTGTTATCATCGTTGAACCGTAATGGCTCTTCATCCAGTACGCGGTCTGTATCAAATCGCTTTCCAGCGTAGTCGCCTTTTCATCAATACATCGAATCTCTTTTATCTTATCCTGCGGATAATCCGTCTTATCCGATAATTCGACCACATATCCCGTCATATCCTTATTGCCCTTTCCAAACGGCACATGCACCCGGATTCCCGGAACAATCTTATCGGATAATTCATTCGGGATTCTATATTGAAACGGCCTGTCAACTTTTTCATGGGAAATATCTATAATCACATCCGCATATTGTTCACTCATCCACTACCCTCTTATCTTTTATTTATCCTGCTTTTTCTCTGCCAGGATATCATGGATTAAATCCCTTTCGTCCATCGGATATTTTACCCCTTTTATCTCCTGGTAATCCTCGTGTCCTTTTCCTGCCAGCACAATAATGTCTCCCGGCTCGCCATGCGCTATCGCATAGGCAATCGCCTCTTTCCTGTCACAGATTTCTATATACTTTCCGTCCGTTTTGCCAATTCCCGTTTTAATATCGTCAATAATATCCTGCGGCTCTTCAAAACGGGGATTATCCGACGTAATAATCGTTACATCCGCCAGTCTGCCGCTGACTTCTCCCATCTCATAGCGGCGCAGTTTAGAACGGTTTCCGCCACAGCCGAATACACTGATTAACCGATGCGGATGATATTCTTTTAAGGTGGATAAAAGACTCTGCAGCGCCATGGCGTTATGGGCATAGTCAATCATCAGCGTAAAATCGTCCGATACTTTCACAAGTTCAATCCTGCCTTTTACCTTTGCCTGTAAAAGCGCTTTCTGTATGGCGTCCTGCGGCACCTGGAAATGCCTGCATATGGCAATCGCCGTCAGAGCGTTATACACGCTGAATTTACCGGGTGTGGCAACCTCGACGGGAAAGTTCATAAGACCCGCCACGTCAAAGGAAACGCCCAGCTTTCCACCGCCGGAGAGCAGTTTCAAATTTTGCGCTTTTAAATCGGCATCCGTCTGTATGCCGTATGTCTCAAGCGCGCAGGTATGATTCTTTATCACACGTTCCCAGTGCGCGTCATCCCGATTGACAATCCCGACCCTGCACTGTTGAAAAAGCATTCCCTTACAATGCAGATAATCGTCAAAATCCTTATGCTCATTCGGCCCGATATGGTCGGGTTCAATATTCGTAAAGATGCCGTAATCAAAGACAAATCCCTGCGTTCTGTGAAGCATCAGCCCCTGTGAAGATACCTCCATGACAACCGTATCGCATCCGGCATCCGCCATCTGCCTGAAATACTGCTGTATCAGATAGGATTCCGGCGTCGTGTTATCCGCGTGGATATGCGTATCGCCGATAATCAC
Source organism: Bacillus sp. (in: firmicutes) (assembly GCA_023666125.1). Classification (GTDB taxonomy): domain Bacteria; phylum Bacillota; class Clostridia; order Lachnospirales; family Lachnospiraceae; genus UBA3282. The sequence continues at coordinate 14,066 of JAMPCN010000072.1, forward strand.
CTCAATCGTGCCAATCAATCCGACTTTACGTCCTGCCTGCTCCAAAATGGATTTTACCAGATATGTCGTCGTCGTCTTTCCTTTCGTTCCGGTAATGCCGATTATCTGCATTTCCCCGGCCGGATGCCCAAAATACGCAGCGCAGATAAATGCCATGGCATAGCGCGCATTCGCCACCTTGATGACGGTTACTTGCGCTTCTTTCGGAAGTTCCACTTCCTTTTCCACAACTAACGCTGCAGCCCCCGCCGATACTACCTGTGCGGCATAATCATGACCGTCCGCTTTCGCTCCCGGAATACATATAAAAAGACAGCCGGACGCTGCTTTTCTGGAATCATAAACGACCTCTGTCACTTCTGTCTCTACCGTACCTTTGATACATTCATATTCTATATTTTCCAACAATTCCTTTAATTTTCCCATTACCATATTCCTTTCCGGAATGAAAAGCCTTTTCTTCTTTTCACCCCTTTAAATAAAATAGCACGAAACACACTCTTTTTCAACTTTTCCGGTTTTCTTTATGGAAGTTTATATTTTTGTTAAAGGAAATTTATATTTTTATTAGAAAGAAAACACATTTTAGACACATTTCCCATCTATGATAAAAATCAAGATAGTTGAATAACTCACTATCTCCCCCCTCATAAGAAAATACGAAAAAGCCTGAGAATTTCTCAGGCTTTTTCACTGCGTTCCTATCGTAATTTCTCCACCGTAATACTCTCCATCAATTCATCCGCTACATCCATCGGGATATCCGCACTTTTTAACGTTGTGGCGTTTGCTGCCGAAATGGCCGCCGCCTTTTTTAATGATTCTTCTTCGGATTCTCTTTTTAGAATCGACATGGCATAAGATGCCACCACACAGTCTCCGCATCCTACCGTATTTAATACCGGCACTCTTCCCGCTTTGGCGAAATAAACGCGTCCGCCGCTGCTTACCGAAAAAAGCCCCTTTTGCCCCATGGATACAACAACATGGGCAATGCCCGCTTCATGCAGGGCAAGCGCCGCCTCCATTGCCGCTTCCCTATTACCAAGTTTATGCCCTACAATATATTCTAATTCCTTTAAATTCGGTTTCATCAGATAAGGTTTTGCCGCAATGCCCCTTTGCAGATTCTCCCCGCTCGTATCCAGTAACGTCTTAATTCCTCTGTTTCGCGCCTTTTCAATTAACAGCGCATAAATATTTTCTGGTACGCCCCTTGCCGCACTGCCGGATAAAACGACAAGTTCACAGTCGGATAAAAGGCTCTCGTATTGCATCGTAAATTGTTCTAACTGCTCTTTCGTAATCTCCGGCCCCGGCTCTAAAATCTCCGTTACATACCCGTTATCCGCCAGAATATTCATATTACTTCTCGTTTCGCCATCCACTCGGATAAATTGACAGTCTACATCCCGGCCTTTTAAATCATCCTCAATAAAATTTCCCGCATATCCGCCTAAAAATCCCGTTGCGCATACCGGAACGCCATACTGGCGCAGCGCCCTTGTCACATTAATGCCCTTGCCCCCCGCAAGCGACATTGCCGTGCGCATTCTGTTGACATGTCCTGTAATTAATTCTCCCGCCGTATAAGTCTTATCCACCGCCGGATTCAGCGTTACCGTAAGTACCATAAGTATCCCTCCGCCTTTCTCACAACCTGCGAATTTGGACGTAAGTACAAATTTGCTTGCGAACATTCATTGTTCGCAATAGTCTTGCATGACAATCTGCAGACTTTCCCGTCCTTTATAAACATTGATGTCCGGATAATAAATCATCTGTATAACGATTTTTCCGCTGCCCTCGCTGTAAAGTTTTTCCCGCTCTTCTTTGCCGAAAGCGTCCTCCAAAAAACCGTGCCACTTCTCCAAATCCCCAAAATAAACCATTTCATAAAAATTTCCCTGCTCGTCCTGAATCCGGTACTTCCCTACATTTTCATTTTTGCCAAGAAGCCTGCCCTGTAATATATGTACATTTTTCTGCGCAAAAACAGGTTTCGGATTTCCATTGCCAAACGGTTCCAGAATCTGAAGCTGTCTGACAAAGTCCATATTGATATAGGAAAGCGGCATTGGCACATCAATCACAATTTTCTCTATAAAATCTTCATCGGAGAGTTGGCAGTTTCTGTTAAGGGCAGCGCGGAATTTCTCTATATTTTCTTCCGGCATTGACAGCCCTGCCGCCATTTTATGTCCGCCATAACGGGTAAAAAGATGTTTACAAAGACTCATCTGCTCATACATATGGTACGCCTCTATAGAGCGTCCCGAACCTTTCACGCCCTCCTGCGCCTTTGTCAGTACAAAAACGGGTTTGTGATATTTTTCCTTAATCCGCCCGGCAATGATACCCGCCAGGCTCTCATGGCAGTCCGGCAAATAGATGACAAGCACCTTATCCTCCCGCAGCCCGCTTTTTTCTATCATATCGATGGCCTGCTGTGTTCCCTGCCTTGTCATTTCCTTTCTGCTGTCGTTTAACTCCTTTAGCTCTCCGGCAATCGTAACCGCTTTCGCAAAATCATTACAGGTAAGCATCTGCAATGCTTTTTCCGCCGTATCAAGCCTTCCAGTCGCATTCAGGCAGGGGCCTAATACAAAACCGATATGATAAGCCGACAAAGGCTTTCCCTGCATCCCGTTGACCTCTATCAACGCCCGCAGCCCGGGATTTTGGGGCTGTGCCATCTTTTTTAATCCATACTTTACCAAAACCCTGTTTTCATCAAGCAGTTCCATGACGTCGCCCACCGTGGCAAATGCCGCAAATTCCAGCAGCTCTTCTAAAAGCCCGTTCCGTCCGGCATTATCCATGCCGCCCTGTCCGTCCTTTTCATATTCTTCCAATAGAACCTGCACAAACTTATACGCCACAACCGCTCCACAGATACCGTCAAACGGATAAGCGCACTTTTCCTGTTTCGGGTCGATGACCGCCACAGCCGGGGGAAGCAGTTCTTTCCGGGTTCCATCCTCCATCACTTCGTAAGGCGCTTCATGATGGTCGGTTACAATAACGTCTATGCCAAGCTCTTTTGCATAGGCAATCTGCTCTGTGGCCGCAATACCGTTATCGCAGGTTATTATCGTATCGATGCCATCGCTATGCGCTTCTTCAATCAACGCATCATTCAGCCCGTAACCGTCCTTGATGCGGTGCGGAATCACCGTATCTACTTTCGCGCCACATGCGCTTAATCCACGAAACAAAATATAGGCGGAACAGATACCGTCAATGTCATAATCGCCAATAATGCGTATGGAGACATTTTTCTTTATTTTGGACAGCATAAAAGCGACTGCTTTCTCCATATCATAAAGCAGCCGCGGTGCATGTAAATCTTTTATTGTGCCATTCAGAAAGAAATCAATCTGCGCATCCCCCACGATATTCCTGTTACGGATAATGCGGGCAATGACAGGGTCAATTCTGAATGTTTCCGCAATTTTCGCAAAGTCGGCCCTCTTGGCCGATACCACCCATTTTGCCATTGTAATTTCCTATGCCGTCTTTCGTTCCAATTCCTCAATCCTTTTTTCTAACTGGTCTATTTTGCGGATTAGAATCTCTATCGTATCTTTTTCCAGCTTACAAGCATTAATCTCCTGCTGCATCATATCTAAACGTTGTTCTATTTTATCAAAGCGTTTGTCCACGTTCTCAAAGCGTTTGTTTATCCGTTCTTCCATGCGGCCCATCTCATCAATAATTGTATTGACCATTATTTTCATTTCTTTATCCATGCCGCTTATCCTCCCTCCTTGTAAAATCCCGACTCCTTAAGTGGACCAGACGGGAGTCGAACCCGTGTCCAAAAGCCCATTCCCTGTCCTT
>JAMPCN010000073.1 GCA_023666125.1 Bacillus sp. (in: firmicutes)
GGGATGCCTTTGGCATCCGGCTTCTGGAATGGGATGCTAAAAAAGGTCTGCGGGTAAACGGGCAGCGAGTCCTGCTTCGTGGCGGCTGTATCCATCACGACCACGGCGTGCTGGGCGCCTGTGATTTTTATGATGCGGAATACCGCCGTATTTCCATTTTAAAGAAAAACGGTTTCAACGCTCTGCGGATTGCCCACAATCCGGCATCTCAAATTACTTTAAATATCTGCGACGAACTGGGTATGTATGTGATGAACGAAACTTTTGACGGCTGGTATGTTCCTAAGACCTATCATGATTATGCAAGGTGGTTTGACGCAGAGTGGAAAAACGATATTGCCGCCATGGTGAACGCCTCTTTCAATCATCCCTGCGTTATCATGTACTCTCACGGAAACGAGGTTTCCGAGACCGCTTCACAAAAAGGCGCGGAAGTCTGCCGGATGCTGACGGACTATATTCATGAACTGGACGATACCCGCCCTGTTACCGCAGGGGTAAATGTGCTGCTCAATGTTTACACTATGCTGGGAATCGGCGTCTATAAGGATAAGGGAGAATATAAAGCGGAACCTCTGCCTCAAAAGGGCGGCTATAAGGAAAAGAAAACCGGTTCTGCATTTTTTAACGCTATGGCAGGAAAATTGGGCAGCCTGATGTTCTATATGGCGGCTGGGAAAAAAGGAGATAAGGCCTGTAAGGGCGCTGCCGATGGGTTGGACGTTCTGGGCTTAAACTATGCCGCTTCCCGATATGACGATGATGTGCAAAATTATCCGGAGCGGCTGATGGTCGGAAGTGAAACCATGGCGGCGGACCTGCCTTACAACTGGGAGCGCGTGAAGAAGTATCCACAAGTGCTGGGCGATTTTGTCTGGTCGGCATGGGATTATCTGGGCGAGGCATGTATCGGCGACTGGACTTATCATTCTTACAAAGGACTGCCATTGTTAGCGGGGCAGGGGATGATTGATATTACCGGAAAGCCGCTGGCGGCAATGTATTTTATGCAGACCGTGTGGGGACTGCGCAAAACGCCTTTTATCGGGGTGCGCCCACTAAACCATGCAGACGAGAAGCCTACTACCGGCGCGTGGCAGTTTACGAATGCCATTGACAGTTGGACGTGGCATGGCTATGAAGGAAAAAAAGCGGTTGTGGAAGTGTATACAGATGCACAATCCGTCCGCCTGGAACTGAATGGAAAGGAAATCGGTACAAAACCCGTAAAGAAATATAAGGTGATTTTTCAGGCGGTTTATACTCCCGGTACATTGACTGCTGTTGCATTAGATGAAAGCGGCAGGGAAATTTCCCGGCATAGCCTTAAAACCGGCAGCAGGAATATGAAATTGTCTGTGATTCCTAATAAAAAAGATTTAAAAGCGGATGGACAGTCTCTTTGTTATCTGCCTATTGAATTTGCGGACGAAAACGGGGAACTGCTTCCCTTTATGGAGCAGCCTGTGACTGTCAAAGTGGAAGGCGCCGGTAAGCTGCAAGGACTGGGCAGCGCCCTTTGTAAGACGGATGAAAGATATGTTGACAATACGTTTAATAGCTATCGCGGGCGTCTGCTGGCGGTCGTCAGGGCAAAAACGGAGGCAGGAGCGGTGAAAGTTACTGTCACAAGTAAGGATGTGGAGCCGGTTGAGATAGAGCTGAATGTATGTGGCAGCCGGTAAAAGTTTGTGTCGGTGGATAGGAGCAGGGGGAAAAGGATGGATATACAATCTATGATTCAACAACACGCAAAATATTTTAGGGAAAATGGGGCGGAATGTACGGTTCTTTTGAAAAAAGACGGGCATTTCCCATTGGGCAGCGCCGGAAAGATTGCCGTGTACGGAAGCGGGGCGCGGCACACGCTGAAAGGTGGAACCGGTTCAGGGGAAGTCAATATGCCTTTTGTCACAGTGGAAGAGGGATTAAAGAACGCAGGTTTTAGCATCACTTCTTATGAATGGCTGGATGCCTATGACAGATTGCTTGAAAAAGCGGAAGAAGAGTTTTTTGCCGATATCAAAAAAGAGGCGCGGCAGAAACGGATGATGGCGGTTCAGATGGCAATGGGACGGGCGATGAAAGAACCTGAATACGAGCTTCCTTTGAATGGGGAGGGCGATACGGCGGTTTATGTGTTGTCCCGTGTGTCGGGGGAAGGCAGCGACCGAAAGCCGGTTCCGGGGGATATTCTGCTGACAGAAACCGAGATACGCGATATTCTCGCCTGCAATGAGAAATATGAAAACTTTATACTGGCGCTTAATACGGGCGGTATGGTGGATTTAAGTCCGGTGGCAAATGTTAAAAATATACTGCTTCTTTCCCAGTTGGGAGCGGAAACGGGAAATATTTTGGCGGATATTCTGCTTGGGCAAAGCAACCCTTCCGGGAAATTGACCGCCACATGGTACGCATGGAAAGATCACCCGCAGATAGGTGAGTTTGGCGGCAAGGATGATACGGCATACAGGGAGGGCGTTTATGTCGGATATCGTTATTTTGACACATTGGGTATTGAGCCGCTTTTTCCTTTCGGATATGGACTGTCTTGGACGGAATTTAGCATAAAGCAGGCAGATTTTACTCTGGATGGAGAACGGGTCACGGTTATGGTTGACATAACTAATACCGGAAAATATCCCGGAAAACAGGTTATCCAGCTTTATGTGTCCGTGCCGGAGGGGCGGTTGAATCAACCCTATCAGATGCTTGTCGGCTTTACCAAAACAGCCATGCTGCAGCCGGGAGAGACGCAGCGGGTATCTGTCAGTTATGCCATTTCTGACCTTGCATCTTATGATGCGGAGACAGAAAACTATATTCTGGAAGCCGGAAACTATATTTACCGGATTGGTGCGGACAGCCGTCATACCATTGTCGCCGGAATCGTCTGCAATGACCGGGAAATAGTATGCGGGCATTTTGCGAAACTTTTCGGTGAGCCGGGTTTTGATGATTTTGTGCCGGAGAGGAACGCGCAGGCAAAAGCGGCGCCTGATAATGTGAAAACTCTCCGTTTGTCGGCGGATGCGGTTTCTGTTCGTAAGCCCTATATCCGTACTACGGAGATTGACGAAGCTGTCAGCCGGATGACAGAGGACCAGCTGATTAAGATGAATCTGGGCGCATTTAATCCCAAAGGCGGCATCCAAAGTATTATCGGTAATGCGGCTTTTACCGTGGCGGGAGCGGCGGGTCAGACATTTATGCAGGGAGAATCGTTTGGAATACCGTCCGTTGTGATGGCGGACGGCACAGGGGGACTGCGTATCAGTAAGGAGTATGTGCGGGATGCGGAGGGCAATGCCCATGCTATTGGGGTGGCCCTGCCGGAATCACAGTTGAAACTTATGCCGCGCATTATTGTCCGGTTTATGAAAAGCCTTGGCTATCATCCCAAAAAAACGGATACCGTCCTGTCGCAGCCGACTACGGCAATACCGATTGGCACTGCGGTTGCACAGAGTTTTTCTGCGGACTTTGCAGAGGGCTGTGGTAATATTGTAGCTGTGGAAATGACGCAGTATGGGGTGCATTTGTGGCTTGCGCCCTCCATGAATATCCAGCGGGACGTCCGCTGCGGTCGAAATTTTGAGTATTATTCGGAGGACCCGGTCGTGAGCGGGGAAATTGCAGCAGCCGTAATCAGGGGCATTCAAAAACATCCCGGCTGTGGAGCAACGATGAAGCATTTTGCCTGCAATAATCAGGAATTGAACCGCACACAGAATAACAGTCAGGTCAGTGAACGGGCGCTTCGTGATATTTATCTGAAAGGGTTTGCTATAGCGGTACGCAAAAGTCATCCTATGGCAGTCATGACTTCCTATAATTTAATTAATGGGATTCATACCGCTGAACACCGTGGACTGATTGAAGGATATCTTCGGGAAGAGGCCGGTTTTAATGGGATTGTCATGAGCGATTGGGTCATTGCGGACTATGCTACGGAAAAAGGCTGCCGTTGGCCGATTGCCACTGCGGCGGGAGCAGTTATGGCAGGCGGAAATTTATTCATGCCCGGTTCCCCATACGATTATAAAGGGGTCGCTGAGGCTCTAAAGAACGGTAAAGTAACGAAAAAACAGCTGATGCTTAACGCATATGAAACAGTGGACGTTATTAAGCGGCTGACAATGGATAAATTATCATCATAAAAAGAAGGAAAATATATGCTCCATATTGCCCATTTGCAAGTTAATCACTTAGAGAATCCCTTTGGAATCTCTGTTTTGCCAATCAGGCTGACATGGACACTTGAGGGAAGAGGCAGGCAGGCGTCCTATGAGGCGGAAATCCTCTTGGATGGAAAGACTGTGGAAGCAAGCGGTAAGGTCAGGACATCTGCCATGTTCTGGCAGTCTGAAAAAGAACTTGCGTATAAAACAGATTATATTGTCAAAGTGAAAGTAACCGACGAAACAGGAAGTGTTTCGGAAGCTGCTGAAATTTCCGTGACAACAGGAATCGATAGGAATCAATGGAGGGCGCATTGGATTGATCCGGAGGTTTCAGGGAAATCTTTTATGCAAAGAACTCTTTGGAATCTGCGGGATAAGCTGATGCTTCCCGGCGTTGACCTGCGGATATACGATAGAGGCGCTTATCTTAAAAAAGAATTTATAGTCGATAAGTCTTTTCATAAGGCGAGGTTATATGTGACTGCACACGGCATCGTGAATGTCCGGCTGAATGGTCAGGAAATTACCGATGCGCAGTTATTGCCGGGAACTTCTCAATATAACCGCCGGTTGATGGTGGAAACCATCGATGTAACTGCATATCTGAAATCAGGGAATAATATTTTAGAGGCAACGCTGGGAAACGGCTGGTACCGCGGGTCAATGGGCTACCGCCAGTATCGTCATGTGTATGGAGACGATATTGCCCTGCTTGCCCAGTTGGAGATTGACGACGTTCCGATTGCCATGACAGATGAGAGCTGGGAGGTTTCGACTGACGGTCCGCTTGGCTTAAACGATATGATGGCTGGCGAACATTATGACGCAAGGAAAGAGGAGATTATGACATGGCATAAGCCTGGTGTCAGAAACTTTGGCTTTGACTGCCTGATTTGCCGGGATACTGTACCTATGAAGCTTCATGAATGTTTTGTTCCGGAGCTTATTCGGACGCCTGCCGGGGAAACTGTTCTTGATTTTGGACAAAACATAGCAGGTGTTATTGGTTTTGCGTTTGAAGGAAAAGCCGGACAGAAACTTGTCCTGACGCATGGGGAGACGTTAGATGGCAATGGGAACTTTACTACAGATAATTTTCAGGCATGGGGCAGACCGGTCCGGCAGCAGATTGTCTATATCTGCAAGGATGGAAAAAACAGCTATCATCCTACCAAGACTTATATGGGATTCCGTTATGTTAAGGTAGAAGCTGATTTTACGATAAAAAAAGAATGGTTCAAGGCGTACGCTCTTTATTCGGATATGCGGCAGACGGCTTTTTTTACCTGTGGTGTTGAAGAAGTGAACAAGCTGTTTCAAAACGCCGTATGGTCAATGAAAGGGAATTTTGTCGATATCCCTACCGACTGCCCTACCAGAGAAAAAGCCGGTTATTCCGGAGACTGTCAAACATTTATTCATACAGCGATGTACCTGATGGACTGTTATCCGGTCTATGCCAAATGGTTAAGGGAACAGGCGGCGGCTCAGTTTGAAGATGGCTGTGTGCCGCAGATTGCTCCGACTTCGGCTTTGAAAAAAACCAAAGAGGATGGCGGAATCGGGTGGAGTGATTCTTTTGAAATCATTCCATGGATACTCTATCAGCGTTATGGCGATGATACTTTGATGCGGGAACTGTATGAGCCGCTGAAAAAATGGATGGTATACCGCAAAAACCGGAGCGGCATTATGCGGCGGGCAAATGAGCATATCGTGCCAATGGCTATGCAGCCATATACTCTGGATAGTGAGTGGCTGTTTGGCGAGTGGCTGGAGCCGGGCGCCGATACGGCGGAATATCGTAGTAATCTGCGTAAATACGGCGATTTGGAAGTCAGTACCGCTTATATGTATTATAGTCATCTGCTGATGTCCCGGATTGCGGAAACCCTGTATAAACCGGAGGATGCCGAAGAATATCGGATGACAGCCGGAAAAGCAAAAGAAACATACCGCTGTCTTTTCGTAGAAGATGGAAAGATTAAGCCGACCATACGGCAGTGCCGTTATGTCCGTCCGGTGGCGTTTGATCTTTTGGACGAAGAGGAAAAGAGAGCGGCTGTTGAAACCTTGGCAGAGTTGATAAATGAGAATGAAGATCATATCGGAACAGGTTTTTTGACAACCCATGAACTGTGCCGGATACTGTGCCGATACGGTCAGACGAAGAAAGCCTATGACCTTTTACTGCAAAGGGAGAGACCCGGCTGGCTGTATCCGGTACTGCATGGCGCGACTACAGTTCCGGAAAGCTGGGATGCGTATCAGGATCCCGTAAAGAGAGTGGAATCCATGAATCATTATGCTTATGGAGCCGTTGCAGGCTGGTTGATTGACAGCGCCGCGGGGATTCGGCTGGAACATGGAAATATCATTATACAGCCATATCCGGACAGGCGGCTGGGCTATATCAATGCCGTTTATGACTCTCCAGCCGGTCGTATTGGTTCTGCATGGAGAATCGAGGATGACCGGATTACATATGAATTTCATATTCCAGCGAATGCGCAGGCAACCGTGATTTTGGGAGATAAAATATTCAAATTGGAAAGCGGCGGTTATTTAGTTTCTAAATCCCCCGGTTCTGACTCATCATTTGAAGTTCTATCATATGGGGATAAATAGTTCCCGTATGCATTAGCTGCGTGGGCGTTCCCTGTTCCGCAACCGTACCGTTCGTTAGTACGACGACTTTGTCCGCGCTGCTGACAGTGCGCATACGGTGGGCGATAACCAGCACCGTCTTATCTTTTATCAGTCTTGACAAGGCGGTTTGTATCAGGGTTTCGTTTTCCGCGTCAAGGCTTGCCGTCGCTTCGTCTAGCAGGATGATAGGCGCGTTTTTCAAGAAAGCGCGGGCGATGGAAATACGCTGTCTTTCGCCGCCGGACAATTCGCAGCCGTTTTCGCCAATCATGCTGTGATAGCCGTTTGGAAGTTTGGCGGCAAATTCTTCACAATTTGCCAGTCTTGCCGCCGCGATTACTTCTTCATCCGTGGCGTCTTTTCGTCCTATTCTGATATTTTCCATAATGGTATTATTAAACAGCGTCACATCCTGAAAGACGATGGAATATAAGGATAACAGGGTTTCCGGTTCTATCTTTGAAATATCCATGCCGCCGACGGTTATCTTTCCTTTGTCGATATCCCAGAATCTTGCGGCAAGGCGTGATACCGTTGTTTTACCGCCGCCGGACGGACCGACTAAAGCGGTAACCTCTCCCTGTCTGGCACTAAAGGATACGTCTTTTAACACGGTTTCTTCCGCATTATAGGAAAATCCCACATGGTCAAAGATAATATCATACCCTTTATTGGACATCCGGTTACTGCCTGTCTGGATGGGCTGGTCGAAAATTTCGTTCATACGGTTTATGTTGGTTTGGGTGGCTATCACTGCCGCCAGATTTTGTAATGCGCCTTCAAGCGGCGTATATAGTCTGGAAGCCACAAGTAAGAACATGAAAAACAAAGGAATATCAATTTCACCCTGAATCAGCAGTACAGAGCCGACGAGCGCGACGGTAGCAATGCCAAATTTTAATATTAAAGTGGATGAAACAACAAAAAGAGCGGTTCCCAGTTCTGAAATAATATGCCGTTTTTCCGCATAATCGATTTTTTGGTTCAGTCCTGTCAGATAGCTTTCTTCCGCGTTATTCGCCTTTAAATCCTGTAAGCATTCGATACATTCCTGCACGCCGTTTTCAAGAGCGACGCTTGCGGATACGAACTTATTGTTGAAATACTGCTGTATGCGGGCTGAAAAAAGGGTAATGGCAAATGCAATGGGCAAGACCCAGACCGCGGCAAGCGCCATGCGCCAATCGTAAGCGAAAAGACAGACGCCGATTAAGGTCGTTGAAATAAGAGAACCCGCCAGACCGGGAAAATAATGGGAAAATGCCTGTTCCAGCGTTGCACAGTCCCCCATGACAGCGTTTGTCAAGTCGGCAAGGTCTTTTTTGCCAAAAAAGGAAAGCGGGATTTTGCGTAAACTCTCCGCCAGGGAAATCCGTCTTACTCCGCTTTCTACATAAGTCGCTAAGTAAGTGGCGTTATACTGAAAATATGTAACGATAAATATCAGGGCAAGACAACAAAATACGCCCGCCGCATAAAAAGCAATGCGTTTTCCATTTATGTCCCCGTTCATCATATCCATGACAAAGTAATATAAAAGCCCGACAGGAAGCATAAAAGAGATATCCTGCGCAACACAGGCAAAACAGCCTTTTATTAAATCCACAGCGCCCTGTCTGGATAGTGCAAAACGTCTTTGTAAATTTGAAATCAGTGATGTTTTCATTATGCTCTGACCTCCATTTCTGTTTTCTCGTTCAAAATTTTCCATTCCGCCGCTCGGGAATAGTCTTTCCACATACGCGTGAAGATACCGTTTTTGTCTATGAGTTCATCGTATGTGCCGCTTTCGGCAATTTCACCGTCCTGCAGTACATAAATACAATCTGCATTTATAATGGAAGAAAGACGGTGCGCAATCATGACAACTGTTTTGGGAGCGCTGCCCTGCGCGCCTTTGGAAAGCGCGGATAACGCCTGTCCTACACGCACTTCATTATCGGGGTCGGCAAATGCGGTCGCTTCGTCCAGAATGAGGATAGGCGCATTTTTTAAAATGGCGCGGGCAATGGCTATCCGCTGTTGTTCCCCGCCGGATAAATATACGCCGTTTGTGCCGATAACCGTATCGACGCCGTCCGGTAATTTTTCGATAATATCCATGCACTGTGCCGCTTTTAGGGCGTTTCCAACTTCTTCGCGTGTGGCGTCCGGCTTACCCATACGCACATTTTCTAATATGGAAGTCTTGATAAGGCGGCTGTTTTGAAATACGAAAGAGACTTTATCCATCAGCATTTCTTTCGGAATATCCCGTATGTCGGTATTTCCGATTAATACGCGCCCCTGCTGCGGGTCAAAAAATCTTGTTATAATATTGGCAAGGGTGGTTTTGCCGCCGCCGGATGCGCCCACTAAGGCGACGGTCTGTCCTGCCTGAATCTGTAAGGAAACGTCGTTTAGCGCATTTTTAACGGGAACCGTCTGCGCTTCCGTATCATAAGCGTAAGTAATATGCTCTAACGTGATTGCATTATCGGACGGCAGATGGTTTTCTTTGCTTTCTGAAAGCGGGCTTTCATTTAGCACTTCGTCTATTCTGGCGATTGCGTCGTCTACAATCATTGCATCTTCACTCATATACATGATTTTAGTCAATGTGGTTCCGATAACAGGGGTGATGACGATATAAAAAATCAGATTTAACAGCAGTTCATTTGTTACGCCTCCTCTGGTAAAGATGACGCCTCCGGCAATCAGAAACGCAAATACGCCGTTGATTGCCGTCGTGTAGAATATCATAGGCAGACGTAATGAATTGGTATAGGCAATGACCCATTTTTCGTAATTGTCAATCGCAGCTTTAAAGCGTTTGAAAGAAAAGATGGTCTGTCCGAATGTTTTGACGACAGGGATGCCCCTTACATATTCGACCGCCTCATTTGACATATCCGAAAGAGCGTTTTGGTATTCTTTCATTTTCAGTTCCATGTTTTTTCCGGTCATTGTCATCATAATGAAAAAACCAAGAACAACGGGGACAAGGCTTAAAAGCCCTAACCGCCAGTCAAAGGCAAGCAGCAGGAATAAAAGCCCTATCGGCGTGGCAATCGCGCCCGCTTTATCGGGCAGTCTGTGCGCAAGATAGGTTTCCGTAGCGGCGCTGGAAGTGTTTACGATTCTGCGTAACTTTCCGCTTCCGTATTTTTCCGTTATGCCAAGCGGCAGGGCGGTGATATGCCGCATAAGGTCTTTGCGGATATTGGAAGCGACCCGGAACGCGCTGATATGCGAACACATCAGACCGGTTATATAAATAATGACAGATATCACCGCGAATAATACGGCGCACCAGCCGTAGAGCGTTATGTTCTGCGCCCGTGAGAAATTCGGGGAAACTTCCAGTATGTCGCGGATGATGCGCCATATATACCAAAAAGGCACAAGCGCAAGCAGCGCGCTCATGGCGGAGAGTATCCAGGAAAGCCAGATTAAAACTTTGTGTTTCCCGGCATAATCCATCAACCTTGAGAGAGTAGATTTCTTTTTCGTTGAAACAGTGTTCATTGCATGACCTCCTTGTATAAATATTTCAGTAATATGTTTTTGTCTTGAGTTAGTCAAGACTAACTCAAGTGTAAAATATAATGGAAAGCGCATACTTTCCATCCGGTTACTTATCAATATCATATAATATTTCATAAAAAGGGATTTGTCAATAAGTGAAAAATATTTTTTTGAAATGCTTATGCTGCGGGGTGATGGAACAGGGAGTGCAAACGGTATTTGACATTACGGCGGGCGGATTGTAATATTAGGTTGAAAGAAGGGATTAGTGCGCAGATATGGAAAACGGGCTTGCGTCCATAGCGCTTGCGGATGTAAAAAATGATTTAGCGAAAGTGACGGTGTAGAGATTATGATAACGGAAATACTGGAAATATTGGAAACGACGGCAATCACAATCGGCGGATTTTTGATAAAAAAATATGTTTTTTTAGAACCGGATATGGAACCGAAGAAGCAGCGCAATTTTTACATAGTCAGTTTTTTGATGATTAGTATTGTGTTTTTAGCTTTTGGGAAAGATATTGCATCATTGGCGGCGCTGTTTATGATAGAGCTGAATATCTGTTTTAGCAGAGACAAACATAAGCTTCGGAGTTTGGTTTTACTGATTCCGTTTTTGGGTATTATTAACGGGCTTTTGCTTCCTGTTCTGTTTGTGCCGCCGTATCTGCTGTCTTTGTCCGTGCAGGGAACTTTTGTTTATCAGTTTGCGGCATATGGGTTGTTGTTTGTGCTGTTGGTTATATTCTATGTAAAAGGAAAAAACTGGCGAAACTGGTTTTATGAGAATATGCAAAACAGGAAACTACGGAAATCAGAGACATATCTGCTGTGGATGGTCGGGATTTTAATGCTGTTCTTTTCAAATGTAGTGGCAAAGCAGATTTTGGAGGCTGGAGGAAGCACGGGGACGGCGGATAAATTGTACGGACAAGAGTTTGTGTTGTTTGTCGGTATCAGCAGCATTTCGGCATTTATCATGTCAATTACGATTATCGTGCTGATTATGCAGGGCAATAAGCGTTCTTTTTACCATGAACAGGTTTCCAATATGCAGTCCGGCATGATTACGTTTATGGCGGAAGTTGTGGAGAACAGGGATGACAATACGGGCGGACATATCAGGCGCACGGCGGAATATGTGGAGTGCATTGCCAAGGAATTGAAAAGGCGGGGAATGTATGGCGATGTTTTGACCGACAGGTATCTGAATGACATGGTAGTGGCGGCGCCGCTTCACGATATTGGGAAAATACATATACCGGACGCGGTCTTAAACAAGCCGGGGAAATTGACAGATGAAGAATTTGAGGTTATGAAAACGCATACTACGGCAGGGGAAGAACTGCTTACCCACGCAAAGGAGGAACTTGGGGAATCAAAGTATCTTAATACGGCGTTGGAGATGGCGGCGTATCATCACGAATGGTGGAATGGAAAAGGTTATCCCTATGGCATAAGCGGAGAAGAAATACCGCTTTGCGCAAGGATTATGGCGGTAGCGGATGTTTTTGACGCGCTGACTTCCAAACGCTGTTATAAAAATGCCATGCCGCTTGAAAAGGCATATGCTATCATCAGGGAAGAAACCGGCACACATTTTGACCCGACAGTTGTGGAGGCGTTTTTTGCGGCGAATATTGGAATGGGAACGTAAGATGTAACATAAATGCTTTTATTGACAAGGGCTGCCGGGCGGATTATACTAAAAACAGTTAGCGGCTGCTAACGAGCAGCCGGTTTTGTTTAACAGGCGGTTAGTTCACACTAACTACAGCTGCGAAATTAAGGGAGAGTTTGATGTTAAAAGTTGAAAATAAATCCAAAGAAGAGATTGCGCAAATCGGGAGGAAAATAGGCGAAGCGTTTGCCGCTGAACGGGCGGGGATTGTAACGGCGTTGACGAAAGAGCAGGCAGTCAAAGCATTTGAGATTATGACAGAATATTATTATCGGTTAGGGGTGTTATATACCACATCGGAAGCGGGAGAGGGTTATCTTGCTTATTGGGAGAAAAAAACGAAACTTGCGGTTTGTCCCGCCCTGCATATGGTGAAGCGGTTTTTATGCGAACTGCCGCTTGCGGCAAGTCTGACTGTTGCACAAAGCGGCGATGAGCAGTATACGAAGATTTTTAAGAATGAAAAAAATTATATTGCCGTATCGATGGTAGTAGTATTGCGGGAGTTTCAGGGGAAAGGCTTTATGCACAGGGTTTTGGAACAGCCTTTTGCCGAAGCAGAGACGAAACGTATCCCCTGTGTACTGGATACCGATACGCCGCTTAAAGCGGCGAAATATATCCGATGCGGTATGAAACAGGTGGGAGAAAAGAAACTGCGGCGCGGGGGTTCTCTGTATACAATGGCATACAATATATAACCGGCGGGAAATAGAAAGGCATAGAATATAAAATACATATGTAAAGGGGATTGAAATAATATGGTTTTGGGTTTGCAGATATTCATTTATTTATTATTTTTCACAGCCTGTATCAAGTTGTTGGTTCTGGACAATCCGGTAAGGGGGATTTTCTTTTATCCGAAACAGATACAGCAGCGGGTTTTTGCAATAGGACTGACAACAAGGGAAGAGGCAAAGAGGCGTAAAATCGTATTTTTTACGGCGCTTTGTTTGGGGATAGTTATCCTGCCTATCGTGTTTATCGGATGCTGGAGTGGCGTTTCTGATTTTAAGACGGCGTTTGTCCATGCGCTCATTTTCCTTGAAGTGATGAACTGGTACGACGGCATTGTGGTAGATGAAATTTGGGTGCGGTTTAGTAAGTTCTGGGTGATAAAGGGGTTGGAAGATATTCCTCATGTGAAAGGATTGAAATTTGTTTTAGTGGAACGGGTCATTATGTCGGTGGTCTACATTCCCGTGGCGGCGGGAATCGCTGGGCTTGCGGTTATGCTTGAAAAGGAGTGGCTCCTTTAGTATAATGGGAACGGATATAGTAAATTTCTCGCATCACTGGTGCGAGATTTGGAGGAATGATTTGAAAGAGATAGAAATTTTAGCATATGAGCCGTTTGTAGAAGAAATCAAAGACCTAATACATAAAAAGCAGTATCAGGTTTTGAAACTTATAAATGCGGAAACAATCAATTTATATTGGGAGATTGGAGAAGAAATTCATCGCCAACAGGAAGAAAATGGATGGGGAAAGTCTATTGTTCAAGTGTTGTCAAAAGAATTGCAGAAAGAATTTCCAGGGGCAAAAGGATATTCTGCAGCAAATCTATGGCGAATGCGAAATTTCTATTTGAGTTATTGTGATTCTGAAAAACTCGCGCCACTGGTGCGAGAAATTAGTTGGAGTAATAATGTTATCATTATGGAGAAGTGCCAAGATGATTTGCAAAGAGAATTTTATATTCAGATGACAAAGCGTTATGGATGGACAAAACGTATTCTGACAAATTTTATTGAGGCAAAGACTTATGAAAAATATCTGTCAAATCAGACAAATTTTGATATGACATTACCAGAGGAACGTAAAATCCAAGCAAAATTGGCAGTCAAAGATGAATATACTTTCGATTTTGCAGAACTTTCGCCAGAGTATTCCGAGCATGAGTTGGAAATGCAATTAGTGAATAATATTAGGGCATTTCTGATAGAAATGGGGGGAGATTTTACATTCATTGGCAATCAATATCATTTAATTGTTGGAAATCGGGATATCTATATTGATATGTTGCTTTTTCATAGAAGATTGAGAAGTTTGGTGGCAATAGAGTTGAAAATAGGTGAGTTTGAGGCAGAGTATGCAGGAAAAATGCAGTTGTATTTGACTGCGTTGGATGAGCAGATAAAATTACCGGAGGAAAATCCTTCGATTGGCATTATTATCTGTAAGAGTAAGGATAAAACATTTGTGGAATATGCGCTGAAACAATCCAATGCGCCGATTGGGGTGGCGACATATCAGTTGAGTAATTCATTGCCGGAGGAGATGCGGGAGATGTTACCGGAACCGGAGGAGATTGCGAAAAGGTTAAGGATATTTGAAAGAGAATAAAATAGGATATTTATCCCGTATATGGTGGTTGGCGGCTGAAAAAGCCGCCAGTTTTTTTATCTGAGAAGCATCCCGATTCCGGCGCAGAGCAGAGCTAACGGAATGCATAAAATCGGACCTTTTACCCAGTGGTCGAAAATACCGAATTTTTTCATCCAGGGACCGGTTTTCCACATTTCATGACCCTCTGTACCCGGAACCATCAAACGGTCAGTATATTTGGCGCGTAACAGCCAGTCCAACAGGAAAAAATCCCCGAAATTCCAACAAAGGTTTTCTATGTATGCGGTGAAAAACAGATTCCAGAATCCGTTTATCCCGGCTTCATAGGCGCTGAAAATAATGTAGGCAAGCAAGATAGGATATAAAATGGCTTCCATGAGCCGAAGCGGTTTTAACTGCGCTTTTGTAAGATTTTCTTTGGGCGTATTGATTCCTTTCGGCAGCATGACGGAAAATCCGATAGGTTCCAACAGCCAGATGAAAGCGACTACGCCGTTAAAAGCAATACATATGATAACGCTGTCCAATAGCGTTCTTAACCAGTTCATAAGAGTTCTCCTTTTCCCGATATGTAAATTTCCAATGCCCGCAGCATGATGTCGATGCTGTTATCAAGGGACGCCTCTACCAAAGTATCCCTATGCTCGCGCATAGCGTATATGGATTTTATTAAATTGACAACTATGCCGTAGTCAATATTTTCCCGCACATCATAAATTAATGAAAGCCATATCCTTGCCTGCGCCATCTGGTCTACAGGATTGAATAAATCGGCGTTCGCCATATGTGTTTTCAGCCAGAGAAAATCATTGATGGTCAGACCGTTCATAAGGTCATATTCGGAATACAGGTATTCCCTGAAAAATTCGAGAAATTCATGCGCGGACATCCGGCTGCGGCCTGCAAGTTTTTCTTTCAGCATTTCTTCGGTTTTCAATTCAGCCCATTTGATAAGCGCAAGAATATAGGCTTCTTTTGATTCATAAAAGCTGTAAAAACTGCCCTTGGCGATTTTGCAAGCCGAAGTCAGCTTGGAAACCGTCGTGCGCTGTACGCCATATGTCCGAAAGAGCTTTATTCCCTCATGAAAAAGCTGTTCCCGTATTTTATTCTGTTGTTTTTTCGTAAATGAGGCTGGCATACGGTTCCTCCTTCAATGACCGTTTTTTCAAATATGGTCATTGCTATATTACGATATATTGGTTGGATTGTCAAGAGATTGCAAATATGATGCTCGGTCTGTGCATCCCTATTGACAAGCATTACCGGTGAGGAGTATACTAAAATTGGTTAGCGGCTACTAACTAATGTAGTCGTTTTTGCTTGATGCAAAGTTAGTTTCTGCTAACCGAAATCGTGAAATATTGAAAGAGGGATTTACGGCTATGATGCGCCGGATGACGCATATGTGGGATAAAGGGAATGGGAGAAGAGAAAGAATGGAAAAAATACAAATGCAGGGCGTACCGGAAACAATGCTGCAGACGTTATATGCGCGTGCGGCATATTCCGGACAGCAGAATGCTAAATTCCATGATGATAAGGCGGAGAAGATTGTATCCCGCATGGATTATGATTTTTCATCGGCAAAAAATGATACGACGATGTCCAAAGGCGTAATTGCCAGAACCATACTGCTCGACCGTATGGCAGGTGATTTTATCCGAAAAAATCCTGAGTGTACAGTTATCAATATTGCCTGCGGAATGGACACAAGGGCGTATCGTCTGAACATAAGCGAGTCTGTACGCTGGTATAATATCGACCTTCCGGAAACCATAGAAGTCCGCCGTCTGTTTCTTACGGAAAACGATCATATTTCCATGATTGCAAAGTCCGCTATGGACGAAAGCTGGGCGGATATTATCGAAGAGCCGAAGGGCAGAGTTCTTGTCATTATAGAAGGTTTGGTGATGTATCTGTCCGAATCGGATGTGAAAAAAATACTGTCAATTATCAATAAGCGTTTCCATTCTGCGGACGTTATTATGGAGATTATGAATCCATGGGTTGTAAAAAACATTAAGGAAAAATCCATTCATAAGACGTCGGCAAAGTTCAGTTGGGGAATTAAATCAGGAAAAGAGCTTGAGAAAATTGCTCCGGAGTACACATGGGTTCGTGATGAAAGCCTTGCGGAGGGCATGAAAATCATTATGCCTGTGTACCGATTGTTTGGATGGATACCGGCGGTAAAAAATATTTCAAATAAATTAGCTGTGCTGCGAAAGAACTGAATGAGGGTATTGAGAGGAGGATTTAGTATAATGGAAAGAAATGATAAGGCATATTCCGAGGCAATACGGCAGATTCGTCCGGTGCTGGCGCGCCGATACGGCGAGCGCGAAACGGAAAGGCTTATGCGGGATATGGAACCGATTTATGAGCGTTTTCTGGGCGAGACGCCCTCCATTGGCGGAAAAGAGAATATTATGAGCAACAATCTGGATATGGCGATTCCGTTTTTTGCCTTGTACGAAGCGTCGGGGAAAACTCTTCCTGCTGATGTAATCAACGAGATGCTGGATGTGGTGATGGTGAGCCGTTATCGAAAAATTGGCCGGTTTATCAATTTTAACTATTTGGATAAGCCGTGGATTATAAAGCCCGTCCATCGCCTGATGGAAAAGATTGTCAAAAAGATTAATGACCACAAGGGGAAAGACTGGAACAATACCTGGGGCATTCAGGTCAATCCGGAGGGACACGACCACGGTCTTGCCATGACGCTGGTGGGCTGTCCTATTGCAGACTTTGCCAAAGAACACGGGTATACGGATATTTTACCTCTACTCTGTGCAAGCGATATTAAGGCGGCAGAAGCGCTCCACGCCAGACTCATCCGCCACCACACCGTTGCACAGGGAGCAGATACCTGCGATTATTGGTTCGTAGGAGATAAGGAAACGGGCGAATGATATTATTACAGCCATAGCAAAATAAAAGGGGAGATACAATGGAAAAAACAGAAAAACATTTTAACGATATTGGTATCAGCAGCGAATTGGATATGCCGAGAGTCAGACATCTTATGAAAATCGGGCTTGTTGCTGCGATTATGGTACTAACCGGGGATATGCTGTTAGGTTATGGGGCGGCGGACGCCGAAGTATCCGGTATTCCGGTAACTTTTGCAAGATATTTGACCGTATCGGATAGAAGAATCTTTTGGTCGGCAGTTTTAGGGATGATAGGCATCCCGTTAGAGTGTCTCTGTTATTTTGCGATTTATAGGCTGATAGCCTATAAAAGTGAAAAGTATGCGCATACATACCGTGCGGGGATTTTCGGCTGCCTGATATTTGGCGGCTGCGGGGTTCATGTTCCCTGCTGTGCGGTAGTTTATTTCCTTAAAAAAATGTATGAGTATAGTCCGAATGCGGCGCTTGCAATGACAATGGAATTTCTGGCTTATTTCCTTGCGCCTGCGACGGTTCTGTTTTTGATTTTCTT
>JAMPCN010000074.1 GCA_023666125.1 Bacillus sp. (in: firmicutes)
TGTTAAGGAAGATAAGACCATTGGTAAAGCCTGGTTATATATGATAGGTGTAGATGCCGGTAAAGAGCGTATTATGTCCGGTTTAAAAGTAAAGGAACCGGGAGCAAGATACTTTCATTTCCCCTCAAACTTTGAAAAGGGATATGATAGTGATTATTTTGAGGGATTGTTATCAGAAAAAATGATGTATAAAAACGGCAGATGGCAATGGGATAAACTTCCGGGGCATAACAGGAACGAAGCATTGGACTGTAGAAATTACGCAAATGCAGCATTCAGAGTATTAAAGCCTAATTTGGATAAAATCAACCAAAGATTAAAAGGCATTGTTGTTGAAAAGCCGGAACGACCAAGGAAAAAGCAGCAAAAGCGAAGAAATTATATGAGTGATGACTGGTAGGTGAGTATCATATGACAAAAGAACAGATAAAAAGGAAACTTGATAAAATCAATGAACGGCTGGAACATTATTATGAAAAAGAAAAGGCGATTTTAACGAATGATGGTGTGCAAAGTTATACGATAGGGGGTAAAAGTGTTACGCGTTATCAGTATAGTGCCAATATTTCCAGCCAGATTGAAAAATTAGAGGCACAGCGCGACAGTCTGGAAAATCAACTGCAGGGGTGCAGCGCAAGAAAATCAGTAGCAGTGGTTCCAAGGGATTGGTAGGGAAGAACGATGGAAAAAAATTATGTGATAAATGCCGGGTTTAAAGGATATGGACAGGCCGGAGCAAGCAGGACAAAGAGAAATTTAAAAAACTTTAATCCTATGTCAGGAAGTCCGCGGGAGGATATTGATGATAATAACTATACGTTAAGACAAAGGAGCCGGATGCTGGCAATGTCAGCGCCGGTGGCAACTTCCGCGATTAAAACGAGCAGAACTAATACAATCGGGCTTGGTTTAAAGTTAAATCCGCGACCGGATGGAGATATTCTGGGATTGACGCCGGAGCAGGTAAAAGAATGGGAACGGAAAGTCAAGGCCGAATTTAGAATATGGGCAGAACATAAGAGAAATTGTGACAGTACGGCAATGAATGATTTTTATGAAATACAGCAGTTATGCTTTTATTCGTGGCTTGTGTCAGGTGATGTGCTTGTATTGCGGAAAGAAAAGGAAGTTTTGAATTGCCCGTATCATTTAAAACTGCATGTGATAGAAGCTGACAGATGTAGTACGCCGGTAGATGGGCTATATGATAGTTTGTTGATGACAGAGGGCGTAAATAAAACAAATGAAAATAAAATATATGATGGGGTTGAAGTGGATGCAGACGGTGCGGTAGTTGCGTATCATATCAGAAATACATATCCGTATCAGGCGACAACGGAGAGGACGAAGTGGATAAGAGTTGACGCATATGGTGAAAAAAGCGGGCTGCCTAACGTACTGCATGTTATGAATGCGGAAAGGCCTGAACAATATCGCGGGGTATCCTATCTTGCGCCTGTTATTGAAGAGTTGTTACAGATGCGGAGATACACAGAGGCAGAATTGACGGCCGCGACGGTAGAATCTTTTTTGACGGCATTCATTAAAACAACGGAAGATGCTTCAAAAATGCCGTTTAATAAGATAGATGACGAAATAGATGATGTACAGGATGAGGACTCCAGATATGACCCGAACGAGTATGAAATGGGTCCGGGAATGGTAAATGTAATGAATCCGGGTGAAGATGTAGAATTTGTAGACCCCAAACGCCCGGCTTCAGGATTTGATAATTTCTTAAAAGCGATATGCAGTCAGATTGGCGCAGCGTTGGAGATACCGGCGGATTTATTGCTTAAAAAATTCGATGCAAGTTATTCAGCATCCCGGGCGGCGCTTTTAGAAGCGTGGAAAGCTTTCAAGATGTACAGGCAGTGGTTTATATCGGATTTTTGCAATCCGGTATATGAAATATGGTTATCAGAGGCGATAGCAAGAGGCAGGGTAGAAGCTCCCGGCTTTTTTGAAGATGCGTTAATTAGGGAAGCTTGGCTTAGATGTGAATGGATAGGACCCTCACAAGGACAGCTTGACCCGGTCAAAGAGGTGAACGCGGAAATACTGGCGATTCAAAATGGATTGACAACGCATGAAGCGGCTGCTGCGCGCATAAACGGTTCGGACTGGGATACAAATATGAATCAGCTTGAAATGGAAAACGATAGAATGGCTGCATTAAAAGAGATACATACAACGGTATTACAGGAAAAAGAGGAGGAAGAGGAAGACGATGAAAGCATATAATATTGTGCTGAATGATGAAGAAGACAGCGCAGAAGTTAATCTATACGGGGAAGTAGTATCGAACAGACCCGTGGACTGGTGGAGTGGGGAAAAAATAGAGGGATTGTATATCGTGTTGGAAGAATTTTTGAAAGATATTGATACTTTAAAAAATAAGTCCAGTGTGATTTTTCACATTAATTCACCGGGCGGTGAGGTATATGCAGGAACTTCTATATATAACCGCATGAAGCAGTTTAACGGAACAGTGACAACTATAGTAGATGGACTTGCCGCCAGTGCGGCAAGCATCATTGCACAGGGGGCTACGGCCGGACATAGAAAGGTATGTAATGGGTCGCTGACAATGATACATGGCGCGTCTCTCATGTTGTTTGGATATTATAATATAAACGACATGAAAAACGTTATGCGGCAGACTTCCGCAGTAGATAAATCCATAGCGGAAATCTATACAAAGTGTACAGGGCTTGAAGCAGATAAGGTTAAAAGCATGATGAACACTACTACATGGATGACCTCGCAGGAAGCGGTTGAAAACGGATTTGCGGATGAGGTTGTAGAGACTGATAAGGTAGTGGATATGAGTTTAAACGAGAATAAAAGCTTTCTGATGGTAAATGGAGTTCAAATGCCCGTCAGAGGCTTATTTAATTTACCGGATTATATTCAGGTAAAGCACAAGGTAACTGCCGGAAATGAGCCGGATGTTATAAAAAAAGAAAAAGATGGAGGTATGGAAAGTATGCATGCAGCAGAATTAAAGGCAAGTCAGCCGGATTTGTATGAACAGGTGAGAGCTGAAATTGTGCAGGAATTAGGCGAAGAAAGTAAAGAGGCGGCACAACGGGCTGTGGAGAAAGAGATTGCAAGAATAAAGGAAATTGATGAAATTGCAGGGAAAATCGCGGACAAACAGCTTGTGGAAGATGCGAAATACGGTGAGAAGAAGATGAGTGCGGGAGACCTGGCACTGGCAGCGTTAAAAAAACAGAAAGATGCCGGAAAAGATTTTTTGAATAATATGCAGGATGACAGTAAGTCTTCTGGAGCCGACGAGGTTACGGCAACGCCGAATGCCGGAAATTTTAGCATGAAAGAACAGGAAGCACAGGACATAGCAGATGGCGCAATGCTGATTGCAGGCGTAAAGAAAAAGGAGGAAACAAAGTGAATACAAAGGGAAGAGAAATAATTGGAAGCTGTGAGAGTAAAATGCTGATAGCAGATTCATCAATGAAAGTTGATACAGTGTTGGTAATACTGGCAAAAACCGATACGGAAGTCAAGTTACAGCGCGGAGCTGTCTTGGCGATGGTGGGAGATACCGGAAAGTGCAGGCTGTTAAGTGGTGCAGAGGATGAAACAGCGGCTTATATTCTTGCGGAGGATATTGCTACATCTAAAACAGGTGATATAGCAGCAGAGGCATATCAAACCGGAAAGTTTGTGCGAAACACACTTACCGTGGCAGAAAGTTATACTTTGTCAGTAAAAGATGAAAAGGCTCTTAGAAATGCCGGAATCTACTTAGAAAATGCGATTATGTAAAGGAGGAAAAGAAAAAATGGCGATTGATATTTATAAAACACAAACTATGCTTGGAGCGTTGGCTTTGATGCCGCCGAGACCTACGTTTCTGCGTGACAGATATTTCCCGACAACGGATAAGGATGTCTTTGTTACAGATGAGGTTTTAATCGAGTATAAGGACGAGAGTTCCCGCAAGATGGCACCGTGCGTTATTCCGAAAAAAGGCGGTATTGCGATTGCCCGCGATGGGTACAGAACAGAGCGTTATGAACCGGCTAATGTTGCGCCGGAAAGAACGCTGACGATTGATGATTTGAAGAAAAAGCAGCTCGGAGAAACTCTGTTTTCGCAGAGAACGCCGGCAGAGAGAGAAGCGGGAGTGCTTCGGGATGATTTAGTCGAGTTAGGCGCATTGATTGATACCAGAGAGGAATATATGGCGTCACAGATGCTTTTTGAAAACGGCTATACATTGAAGCATTACGCTGATAAATATGGAAGCGGGGAATATAAAGAGTGGGAAATCCGTTTCTATGATGGAGAGCAGAATGACGCCATTTACATACCGGCATCCGGATGGACTACAAAATCGAACAGTTTTATCATGGACCTTTATGAAATATCTATGATGCTGAAGCGGCGCGGATTAAGAGCATCAGATTGTATTTTTGGCGCAGATGTGGCTAATGTACTGACAAATAATGAGTATCTCTTAAAACTGATGGATAACAGGCGGTTGGATATAATCAATATAAAACCGGAAGAGCAGCCGACGGGAGTTGTCAGTTATGGAAAGATTAACTGTAACGGAGTAATGCTGGATTTATACTGTTATACAGAGGAGTTTGTTGATGAGGACGGAAAAACTAAAACTTTTGTTCCGGAGGGTAAAATCACTGTAACAGCGCCGGGCATGGGGCATACAATGTATGGTTCCGTGACGCAGATGGAAGAGGCGGACAGACAGTACTACACATATCCGGCAAAGAGAGTGCCGCATATTACAACAAACGCACATGACAGTATCAGAACATTAGCGTTGACGGCAAAACCGCTTCTTGCTCCGTGGTTTAAAAACTCTTCTATCGTGGCACAGGTATTATAAGGAGGTAGCAGCATGTTAGTAAAGATTATTCGCGGTACTTATGGGCATCGTCCTGATAAAAATGAACCTCGTATTGTCAAGAAAGACAAAGACAGTCCGGCTTTTGAGTTGGATGATAAAGAAGCGTTGCGTCTGATTGCGCTCGGCGTAGCAGAGACTTCTGCTTCCGGTAAAATGCCGGAAACAGAGGATATTGAATCAGAGCAAATGACAGAGAAATATATTATGTCTTTGGAGTTTAACGATTTACGGAAACTCGCAAAAGAAAAAGGATTGGACAGTAAAGGAACAAAAGAGGAACTGACTAATCGGTTAAAAGCGGCGTTTTTAAAAGATGATGCGGAGGAAGACGATGCAGAAGATGTTTTTGCAGATGATGACGAAGTTCCGCCGGAATTAGAAGCCCAGGAACCGGTGTGAAATGTCGGGGTTCAAAGATATGGTAATGAGAGACAGGGATATTCTGCTAAATCCTGACGAGTTAGGAGAACAGCATGATATTGATGGAACAGAAATAGTATGTGTGATTGATGATATGGGTTTAAATCAAGGAGAGATTGATTTTTCGCCACTTTCAAAGTCACAACGTACTATTTTTGCCAAATGTGAGGATTTACCAAGGAAAAGAGGATATGGAACGGAATTGATGGTAGATGGAGTTCCTTATATTGTGCAAAGCTGGGATGAAGATATGGGAATGGCAACGGTTGTTCTGTCTATCAATGTCAACTCATAGTGGAGGTAGTTTATGACGGTTGTGGATTCTGTTATAAAGATAGCCGACTGGTTGAATGAGGGCGTTTGTCAGGAGTTTAAGTTTAAAAAACCTCCGGAGGGGTTAAGTCCGCTTAATGACAAGTATAAATATGAGGAAGCGCATCCGTATGCGTTTCCGGTATTTATGCCGGCGATGGATAAGTTACCGCCAAACGTAAAGACGAATATGCCATCTGTTATTGTACAAATTGTCGATGGCAATGATGATATCGGAAAAGGAAAACGTGATATCACAATAAATCTGGCGATATCATGTTGGAATCCCGGTATGCACAGCAAAGACATATATTATCCGCGTATGCCGGAAGAACCGGAAAAGTATAAAAGCGCTTACGATGGCTGGATGGATGTTTGGAACTTTACGGATACAATTCTAAGGAAGCTGGAATCAACGGCACATATTAAGGGATTGCAAATACAAGGTAATATATCTTATGGCCCATATAAAGAGCAGGAAGCTATCTTTGATTATTACCCGTTCTGGTATGCATGGATTCGTTTTACGGTACAAACGGATTTTATCAGGGATTGTGAAGATTATCAAGAGTTATTATAGGAGGGAAAAAGAGTGACAAACGAATATAAATATGGCGCTTACGGTAAGTTGGGAAAGACTATAGCGCAGAATGCAGTACAGGCCGGAACAACCGTTGTTTATGTAGGGGTTGCGCCGGTCAATCTTTTGCGCGGATATAAAGAGACTGTGAACAATCCGGTAAAGTTATCGAATTACCCACACGCGCAAAAGACAATCGGGTATTCTGATGACTGGGAGAAATTCTCATTATGTGAAGCCATAAACGCACATTTTAACAGCGCGGCAGAAAATATTGGACCTATTTATATTATCAATGTCTTAAATCCGGATATTCACAGAAAAAGTGAAACGACAAACCAGAATCTGGTTTTCTCCAATGGACAGGCAGTGATTAAGAGCGACACGATTATACTTGATACCTTGGCGTTAGAAAATCAGGTTGAGGGAATGGATTATCAGGTAGATTATAACTTTACGACGGGCTGTGTGTTAATCAAGTCGATTGGAAGCAATATGCTTAACGGTGCGATTGCCGCAAGTTATTACGAAATCGATACGACCGATATTGATGAAAACACTATTATCGGCGGCGTTACGGCGAACGGAGAGTATTCCGGATTAGGAGTGGTACAGCTTTTATATCAGGAGCAGCAACAAATATGTAATTTATTAGCGGCACCCGGATGGAGTTGTAAGCCGAATGTGTATATGGCAATGTGTAAAGCGGCAGAGCAGATTAATGGACATTGGGATGCGTTTGTATTAGCGGATATTCCATTAAAGGACGGCGAAAATGAAATTACGTCTATATCAGAAGCAAAGTCATGGAAGCGTACACACGGATATGATAATGAGCGTAGTAAGGTATTCTGGCCGCAGGGTAAAGACAGTCTGGGAGCGGTATATCATCTGTCTACATTGGCAGCGGTAGAGTTTATGCGGGCAGATTATTCACATGATTCAATTCCCATGGAGACATGCGGAAATAAAAATATTCCGATAGCCGGGCAATATTTTGGAAAAACGTGCAAAAACAGGGGATTCGACCAGATTACGGCTAACGAATTAACCTCCTGTGGTATTTCCACCTGTGTTTTTTGGGGTGGTAACTGGGTTCTTTGGGGCGACCATACGGCGGCATATGAATATGGTGCAGAAATTGATGCACGGGCAATATTCGATGTTTCCATGAGAATGTTATTTTATGTAACAAACAGCTTCCAGCGTGAATGGGGTATTGTGATTGATGAACCGTTCACTAAACAGCTTCGAGACAGAATTATCAATAAAGAGCAGGAAAAGCTGGATGCTTTGGTTGCCAATGGCGCTTTGGTAGGAAATCCGAAGATATTGTTTTTGGAGTCTGAAAATGCTGCTACAGATATGATGAATGGGGATTTTCGGTGGGATATTCCGGTCACCCCGGTTCCGCCGCTTAAAAGCGCTACTGTATATGTGGCTTATTCAGATGCCGGATTTTCTGCGTATTTTAAGAATGAAGAAGAGTAGGAGGCGGTTATAACATGGGAAATACAATAGATATTAGGGGGCCGATTAATGCTGATACAAGCTATATAGACGGTACTCTGGTAGCAAGAAATACGACAATAAAGCTTCCGGAAGTAACGCATGTTATAGCAAATGTCCAGGCGGCACTTGGGGAACTTGAAGTTCCTTTATATGGACTGGTAGAGTCTATGGAATCTACGATTCAAAAAGTCGGTGTGGATGAGGGTTTGGCTAAAATGCTGACAATGGAGCCTAAGACGTATGAACACAGATGGGTACAGCAGGTGACAAAAGCGGATGGCAGCTCGATGGTAGAGGGATGCAAAGCATTTATCCGCGGCGTTCCTAAAATAGCGATACCATCGGTCGAGGTAAATCCGGGGGATTCAGTAGAGCTGGATATTCCCTTGTCTGTTTCCAGGTACCAGTTATTTGTCAATGGCAAGGAAATCTGTCTTATTGATAAACTGGCGGGGATATGTAGAATCCACGGAACCGATTATGCGGAGAGCGTAAACGCATTATTGTAAATTGATGGGGCTGTCGCACTAAGTGCTTAGTGTACAGCTCCATTTTTTGGAAAGGAGAAAGTCGTGAAAAATAAATTAAAACTTAACAATTTTATTGAAGTGAATGGGAAGACATTAACCGAATTAGAGTACGATTTTAATGAAATTACATGCGAATCATACACGATGGCGTCTAATTATGCGGATGCCAAAACTTTAAGGGCTAATCAGCAGGGAAGACCGAGCGCAGCAATTATGGAACAGAATGTATCATTCCATATGTATTTGGGCATGGCGGCGGTGATTGCTGTCAATCCGGAAATTGATGTTGCGGACTTAGAGAGAATGAAAGGATTTGACCTTGTTCAGATAACGCAGTTAGGAAGAAATTTTATTGCAGGGAGGTCGGAGGCGCTCTTAGACCAAGGCGACTTAGAAGAGCAATCCGAAGTTACTCCCGCATCTACCACACAGGAATCAAAGAAATCGAAAGAATGAGCCTTGTCGGATTTTTAAAAGAATTTGGTGAAGCGGTAGAAGATATCACAGAGGAAAGGGATAAAGCTAAAAGGGCAATGGATATAGCTAAGTTTAATTCAAAGAAGAGGAGGTAACAGTGTGTCTAAGCGCAAAGAGCTGGAAGCAATCGTAAGCATAGCCGGACAAATAGACCCGTCATTGCAGAAATCAATAGCCAATGCGACAAAGCAGTTCGGCGGATTAAAGCTGGGCATAGCGGCGGTAGGAACAGCAGTGCTGGCAACGACTACTGCACTTGTCGGTTTCGGTGCGGATGCGTGTAGAAGTGCGGCTGAATTTGAAACGCAGATAGCGAATGTGGCGACGCTTCTTGACGGAACGGAAGAGCAGATTGCGCGAAGAACCGGCGAATTAGGCGATGACATACTGGAAGTATCGAACGTAACGGGAGTTGCGACAAGTGAATTAAACAATGGTTTATATCAGATTATATCTGCCGTTGGAGACAGTGAGGATGCTATTGCGCAGACAGAATTAGCGGCAAAAGCGGCTGCGGCAGGCGGCGCAGAAACTACGGATGCTATTAATCTATTAACGGCAGTTACGAAAGGCTATGGAGATACATCCGGTGAAGCGTTTCAAAAGGCGTCTGACCTGTCTTTTATGACGGTTAAATTAGGACAAACTTCTTTTCCTGAATTAGCGGCATCTATGGGTAAAGTAGTGCCGCTTGCCTCGGCATTAAATGTTTCGCAGGAAGAATTATACGGTTCTTTTGCTGCTTTGACAGGTGTTACAGGTTCAACCGCAGAAGTAGCAACACAGATGAAAGCCGTCATGAGTGGCTTAATGAGTCCGTCGCAGAATATGACGGCTGCGTTGAAGTCGCTGGGCTATGAAAATGCTAACGCAGCATTGGAGTCATTAGGATTACAAGGCACGTTAGAGGCATTAGGTGGCACTGTAAACGGCGATACACAGGCACTTGCTAAGATGTTTTCTTCGGTAGAGGCACAGACGGCCATTCTGGCTTTAGCCGGAGCGCAGGCGGATGATTTTACAGAAAAAACCGCGGCTATGTATGAAGCGTCGGGGGCTACGGACAGAGCATTTGCAACGCAGACTGACACATTGGAATATACCGTACAGGCGATTAAGAATCTGGGAGCTAACTTTAAGACCAGCGTGGGGCAGACAATATTGCCTATAGTTAAAGATGTTGCGCAAAAGGTGCTTCCGGTTATACAAACGGGGCTTGATAATATTCAGCCGTTATTGTCGGGATTGTATAACAAAGCATCGCCTTTTATTAAAATAATTGGAACTTTGGCAGAGAAAATACTCCCGCTGATTCAGGGGAAAATGAAATTCTTTGCTTCAATTTGGGAGTCAGCGAAACCTGCTCTTTCACAGTTAGCAACGAAATTATTCCCGATATTCAATGATGCGCTGTCAGATGCCGGTGGGCTGTTTGACATGATACAGCCGGTAATATCAGGTTTTATTGCGAATTTGCCAATGGTTGGCGACATATTAGCTAATATAGTGCCTGTGATAGCGAATATCGCACAACAATTATCACCAGTAATAAGTATGGTCGGTCAAATTGTTATATCCTTATTACCGACGCTTGCACAAAGTATTCAGGTTTTGGCACCAGCATTATCGACTTATTTAGGAAGCACGATTCAGTATATCATTCCGATTATACAAAATTTAATCAATATATTTACCAGATTGTGCGATTTTATAACGAATGTATTTACCGGAAATTGGTCGGGAGCCTGGGAGAGCGTGAAGCAAATTTTCTCGAATTGCTTCGAGGCGCTTGTCGGTATAGCGAAAGCGCCGATTAATGCCGTTATATCACTGATTAACGGAGTGATAGGCGGAATTAACAGTATCGGCTTTACGATTCCGGATTGGGTTCCGGGATTGGGCGGAAAAGATTTTTCTATCGATATCCCTTTAATTCCGATGTTTGCCAGCGGCGGCTTTACAACGGGTCCATCGATAGCTGGCGAAGCCGGTACGGAGGCAGTCCTTTCTTTTGATAGGGCGTATCGTGACGAAAATCTTAGTTACTGGGCAAAAGCCGGTCGTATGCTGGGCGTTGATGATGATATATTGTCATTATTTGAAAGAGGGCGTACATCGGCGGATGGAGATGTATATAATATAACATTTTCACCGCAAGTGGTGATTCAGGGTTCCGGAGACAACAAAGATAATATGATTAATGATATTATCAATAAGCTGCGTGAGGAAGAGGAAGAGTTCATGGACATGTTAGAGGAAATGCAAAGCAGAAGAGGCGGTGAAAAGTATGTCTTCGACGGCTGAATATGTAGAGTATAGAACGAGAAGCGGAGATACATATGACCTGTTAGCGATAGCGGCTTATAATGATGAAAAAATGGCAAGTCACATTATTAAAGCAAATCCGCTGTATATGGGTACATTGGTTTTTGAAGAGGGGGTTACGTTAAGGATTCCGAAAGTGGAAAAAACGAAACTGCCCTCTACACTTCCGCCATGGAGACGGTGATATGGAATTAATATATAAGGATGTTGATATTTATCATTCTGTATCAATAAACAAGTGCATTTATGATTCGTATGGAGAGCAGCAATCCGATACACTGCGTATAGTATTTAACGATGGCAATGATAGGTGGGATGGCTGGCGGCCTCAAAAGGGGGATAAAATCTCCGTCATTCTCGGAGCCTGTCGAAGTGGAGATATGTACGTGATTAATGTACAGCCGCGGAATGGACAAATGCTTTTGTTCGCTTCATCAGTACCGGAAAGACATAACGATAAAAGCAATAAATCATGGCAGAATGTGCATTTTATGCAGATATGTGAGGAAATAGCCGGGAGACATAATTTATCATGTGAATTTCATGGTGTAAAAGACCAGATATATGCTTATGTCAGGCAGCAAAATAGAGAAGATTTTATATTTTTAGAGGAACGCTGCGTATTAGAGGGATGCGCTTTTTTAGTATACGATAACAGGTTGATAGTATATAGCGAAGCGGAACTGGAAAATGCCTCGACGAATAATAAGCTGATTATTCCGAATGGTGTGAAGTTTGATTATAAGGATGAATCACCAAACGTCTATAGTAAATGTATATTGAAAAATGGCGCTATGACCGGCATGTATGAGGTTGCAAATACGACAAAAAAGACGCTTACTAAGGTAATGAATCTGAAAATATCAAGTCAGGCGGAAGCGGATAGATATGCTAAGAATCTGCTGCGCTTTGAAAATAAAAAAATGACGTCAGGGGTTTGTGTCAGTGATACATTTCTGGGCGGTTATGCGGCTGGAACGCTTGTGGAATTACAGACCACGGGCGTGAGTAGTTGGAATGGTCCGGTTATTATGAACCATGTGCAGCATGATTTAGTAAAAGCTAAAACTAAGCTGTATTTTAGGAAAACGCTGGAGGGATATTGATGGGAACAATAGAAAAGGGCGTTATTTTAACATTAGGCGGTGAGCCGGATAGAAATGATAATTATACAAAAGCGACAGTCCAAGCAACATCTGCGGAGGGAACGCCGACGTTACCATTGGTTATACCGTGGTATTTGCGTGGCAGTATGGGTATGCTTCAAAAAGGTACAGAAATAATATATGCACTTTTTGAGGACGAGAGCGGCATCCTTTTATCACGGGCAGATGGAAACTGGAATGGAAAATTGGAAGAGCAGGAATTGATTCTTGATACGCTTGGAAAAACAGCAAAAATTACAGGAAATGTTGATATCAGTGAATCTATTGAGGGGGATAGAGTAGTGAGCCGTGGGATTGTATTATCATCCCATCGGCACAAAAATATGGAAGATTCAGATACTACGGATATCCCGGTCGGAGGCGAGTGATTATGATAGCATACTGGAATGGTATGACATGGAATTGCAGTACAAGCGAAATAACACGGATGGACTCATTGTCTACCTCTTTTTCTATGCAAACGGAAACAAATGCAGATAAAGAGGGGGTGTCGCCTACGGAAACGGTCGGATTGGATGAAATTGAAATTAGTTTAAGCACAACATATCGTGTTGAGACTGGAACAAGCGATATCAGAAGAGTAATTTCCGAATGGAAATCTAAGATAGGAGAAGCGGCACCACTCATCATCGGCAGTGCGATATTTGGCCCTGATAAGGTACAACTGCAATCTGTCAATATATCAAATGTTCAAATGCGAAGGCACGGTTTTTTTACGGCGGCAACGTTAGCTTTTAAGTTTAAAGAATATATAGAAGAGCCGGTAGTTGCAAGTGTGACAAATACAAGAGGCACGGGGGCAGAAAGTGCGGTGGCAGTAGGGGCATCTGCTTCTGATAAGAAGTCAAAAAAGCCATCTAATGTGAATCTTTCTTAGTGTGATTGATGGTTCACCGTGTGGAGGAGAATGAAATGCAAGCAAACGGAAATGGACATCCAATGCAGTGTGTAGCCAATTTGCTGCGTATTGTACGTGGCGAGTGTACATATGACAGAATAAAAGGTATTGACCCATCCTATATAGACCAGCCGGAGACGATTGTGAAACCGCTGATTATAGCTGATGTGGAATGGTTGATAAAGACATATGAGCCACGGGTTAATCTAAAGTCTGCTGATATAGAAGCATTAATTGCCGAATGTGGAAATTTTGCATTTAATGTGAATGCTGAAATAACAGGGGGATAAGAAAGATGGCTGATTTAGAATTTTTGGAAACAGATGCGGATGCAATATATAATGCCGTAATAACAGCATTGGAGCGCGGCGTGAATGAACCTTTATATCCGGGGGATGAACGTAGAATATTCGGTGACGCATTAGTGGCAGTGTTTGTGTCAGTGTATAATCAGGTGAATAACGCTTGTAGGCAGAAAATGCTACAATTTGCGTCAGGGGAAGTATTAGACGCGTTAGGTGAGAGGTATGATTGTCATAGAATTGCCCCGGTTTCGGCAAAAACGACTCTTAGATTTTCTGTTAAATCACCGATAGCGGGAAATATTATGATTGAAGAGGGTACGCGGGCAACGCCGGATTATGAAATATATTTCAAGACAACGGAGGCAGCAGTCCTTCAGGCAGGAATGTTATATGTGGATGTATCGGCAGAATCTGTAGGAACTGGCGAAAATTATAATGATTATCGGCCGGGAACAATTAATCAATTAGTGGATTTGATTCCATATATTGATTTTGTGGAAAATATTGATGCCACACACGGGGGTGATAACGGAGAACCGTATCCTGATGTTGATGGTGGCGTTGGTGATGAGCATTACAGGGAACGGATATACATAGCGCCTACTGCATTGTCAGT
Source organism: Bacillus sp. (in: firmicutes) (assembly GCA_023666125.1). GTDB lineage: Bacteria > Bacillota > Clostridia > Lachnospirales > Lachnospiraceae > UBA3282. The sequence continues at coordinate 14,045 of JAMPCN010000074.1, forward strand.
AGCAGGACCGCAAGATGCTTATGAGTATCATGTGAAATCCGCGGATTCCCGGATAGTTGATGTTGCAGTATTAAGCGATATACAAAGGATTCATTGTAAACTGCCGGTATACGATGGTAAGGCTTTTTTGGGTGGTTCCGGGTACGATATTAAAACACTTCAAGTGAAAAACGGAATTTATGATATAGATTATATTGCGACGTATGCTACAGGCGGCGTTGAGGAAACATTGATTGTTATCACATTGTATGGTGATTTGGCGACGGCAGAGGCTATAGAAGTTGATATTGATATGGATTTAGCCGGTCATGTTCTGATTGTGCCGCTACTGGCAGATGGGAAAATACCGGGTGATGACGTATTGCAAAAAGTATACGAGGTATGCAGTGCAGAAGATATAAGGCCGATGACGGACCACGTTATTGTACGTCCACCGGAACAGATTGATTATGAAATTGAAATTACATATTATACAACATCATCAAAAGAAGCGGACTGTATAAAGGCGATAGAGGGAAAAACAGGAGCAATAAGTCAGTTTGTGGAATGGCAAAGTACTAAAATGGGGCGTGATATCAATCCGGATAAGTTGAGGGCATTATGCTTATCACCGCAGGATGGCGTCGGATGTACAAGAATCGATGTTAAATCACCGGAATACGTAGAACTTAAAGATACGCAAGTTGCAAAATGTAAAAGTATTTCAGTAAAGCATGTCGTGGAGATGTAATTATGAATAATACAGAGAACATGAATTTCATGGAATTATTACCGGCATTTATGCGGTCTGATGAAACGGATATAGCGTTATCTGGAGCTGTGGATAAACTTACAGAGCAATTAGCAGCAAGGGTTAAACTGCTAACTACGTGGAATCAGATTGATAACGTAAGTGAGAATGAGCTGGATATGTTAGCTGAAGAATTACATATAAGCTGGTATGATAAGGCTGCTCCGGTTAGCGTGAAAAGAAGTCTTATAAAGGACTCTGATATGGTTCACGCTAAAATGGGTACAAACTGGGCAGCAATGAGAGTGATTGAAACTTATTTCGGAACTGGTAGAATCGTGGATTGGTTTGATTATGATGGAAAACCTTATCATTTTAGAATCGAAACTGCTAACCAGTCTGTTTTAAAAGATAAGGAAGAGACATTTTTAAAGATTCTTGATGCAGTTAAGCGAAAGAGTGCGGTGCTGGATGCTATTGAACTGATATGTGATGGCGAATGCCATATCAATTTGTTTCTTATTAATTATGAAACAGAAGTTATTCAAACAGAAGTAAAAGTATAGAGGAGGAGAATATATGTCATCTTTTAAGGATTGTCTTACAGCGGACGGGCAAAGCCTGTTTGCTTCGATGACGAAAGGTCGAAAGGTAACTTTTACTAAAATAGTGATTGGCGATGGAATCCTGCCGCCGGGAGAAACAGAATATGGAATAAAAGATGTTATACAGCCGCGATGTACATTGCCGGTTGAGTCAGTAACAAAAATGAAAGATAACAAAGTCTGTGTTCGGGCGAGATTTACAAGCTCTGATGCAGCGTCCTTTTATTTTAGAGAAAAAGGGGTATACGCAACCGACGGCGAAAAGGAATACCTTGTTTTTTATGCTAATAACAGGGCATACGCCGAGTGGATTGATAAAGGCAGCAGTCAGATTATCGAAAAGATTATAAGGACGATTGTTTCCTTTTCGGATTCTGACAGGATTAATATTACTATCAGCAATTCGGAGTCTGGACCGCCGACTATTCAGACAAATTATATAACGATAGAAGACTTTGCAGAGAATAATACGGTGGATGTGGGAACCGAAGTGATACTGCCAAACGGAGATATTTATATCTTCAATGGTGATGAGTATGTGCAGATATATGGAAGCAGAGTATTTATTGTGATGAATGAATACATAGAGCCTGCTAAAAGGAAAAAGGGCAGCTTATATTTGCAGCTTGGGAAAACAAGAAGATTGATTATTAGAATCTTCACAAAATATTTGAAAATCCTGCCGCCGGAAAACGGAAATGAGGTTAATACCTTATACTTTAGAGAGGGAAAGGTCAAGACAGATAAACCGAAAGACGATGGGAATTACCGTTTTATATGCAAAAATCTTCATTCATTTAAATCAGGTGAAGAGCCGGAGAGGATTCCCGGAGAATTATATCTTAAAATAGATGAAAAAAAGGAGGAGTAAAACTATGTCAAGCATCTTATATGGCGAATTACAGGATTGTGATTGCAATCCGGTTTATGCACACACGGAAGCAAGTATTGTATTTCTGGAAGATGGCTCATCGTTGGCGAATTTTTTACAGAAAAAAACAGACGCAGAGCTTGAAGTTATGACAGACGCTATATTAAAGAATTAGGAGGAAAATGATATGCAAACATTAGACGAAAGAATTATGAAAATAGTAGGGATATTCCACAAACGCTTCAAAACAAGGAATGTATTGAAAACTCTGGAAGAGGTTGAGGCAAATACGAATGAAGAAAATCTACCGTCGGCGGTGGTGGTTGGTGAATTAATTAATCAATTAAAGGGATTTGACCCCGTGCTTGACAATACAGGTAAAATTACCGGATACAAAACCAGCATTGGAGGTGCAGATACAGTTTTCCCTTTTAATTCGTTTTTTCTTTTAGAATCGGGTACTGTTACTGTCTACCCATGGGCAACGACTATAGCGCTAAAAAATAAAATCAAGCCTAAAGTCATCATTACGTACAGTGTTTCCAGTGATTATCATAACGCCGTATATTGGGAACCAGGCGCATATGGATTAGATGACAGACTAATATACAATGACCATCTATTGCCATACGACGTAACCGATACATCATTTAAGATAAAAAGTGCAAATGAAACCACATATACAGTCAATTACTGGTGTTTTGGTTAAATTAATACGCATATTTATAGTGCCAGCCATAACCATCAGCACTGCCGATGGTGAATCCGTCATCGTGAACAGTTAGCCAGTTATCAAAAGTGGCAAAATTTGAACTTTGTTTTCCGCCATTGATATTGATATAAAAACAACCATAACCTAGCTTATTCAGGGTTCCCAAAATAATCTGAGGTTTGCCAGGCGTTTTAATGGTTTGATATGTACCTGATGTATAGCCCTCGACCCATGTTAGATTAAGAAAAGGGATAAATGTATCAGCACCCCGCGCAGGGTCGGTATTGAACCCATACTTGCCATTTTGGACGTCTGGACAGAATTTTACACCATCCGGGAACGATAATTGATTATTTAA
>JAMPCN010000075.1 GCA_023666125.1 Bacillus sp. (in: firmicutes)
AGTGCAGGCATTCATAAAAAATGAAATTTCTCTTAATATAGCAAACGCCTCTTTCTCTAATAACATCTTTGCATCATAACAGACAAGTTTACCGTCTTTAGCCAATTCCCAATTTTGCATTAATTCATCCTGATGCAATATACACCATGCCAGCACCAGCTTTAACTGCTTTGATGGTAAAGCGCCTTTTATCACTCTAGCTTTCTCCATTTCTACTGTATCTTATCCCCACAAATCCCCTTTGGAATCTTCATCACCAAGTTCTAACCTGTCGATTCCATCCGCAATGAACAAATCCCTAAAAATATCTTTCAAAAATCTGCTCATTTTTCTTCAAAAGCATTTTTCTTTGTGATTTTAATACAAACGCTTTTTTTACTAATTCAGTAATTTTTTTTGTTAATTTCACATTTATAATGGGGATTTCAATATCCATTAATCTTTCTTCCCTTAAATGTGGTATCGTTGAAGCTACAACAGTTCTTCTAACTGCTGCATATCTTCCAATTTCAGATATTGATAATACCGTAAACAAATACTCCGGCGTAATTCCTTCTTGTATTGCAGAGTCTTTTACTCTAAGTATCTCAATTCCAGAGGATAAAACAACATTATCTGCGTCTGTTATTAACCCGGCACATCCTATTTTTCCATCCTTTGTAAAAATAACATCATTTGTTTTTATATTTTGCTTTATACCCACTAAATCACTTTTAGAAATATAAGAGTCAGGATATAAATCCACTTCCCAGTTGACTATATCTGATGTCCTAATAAATGGTTTATCATCAATACTCCTTTGAATAAATTCGTTATAGTTTTCGCTACCAACTTCCTCACCATTATCAATAGTAACAACCTTTCTTAATGGTATTGCAGCATTATATTTTTTCAAACAATCGGCAGTTTTGACATATAATCTATCATAATAATTAGTTGACCATATATTACTTTCTTTCAACTGTGAAAACATAACACCAAATGCAAATTCACGTTTGATTGACTTTATATTAAAATTCAGACCCTCATAAAACAGTTTTTGCGCCTGCTTTATATTTTCCTGTGCCTGTATTTCATATTCTATAGCCTGTCTTTCATTTTCTGTAATTAAATCCATAATATCCCGCTTAATAATAGGCACTTCAAACTCACGTAAATTTTTAAGAGATAGTAACTGTTGAATATTACCTGTCATTAAGCTAAACATCTGCCATTTACCTGCTTTTGACCTAAAATAAGCAGTTAAATATTCGGGTGTTATTGGGTGCATTATCTTTTAATGAAATATTAGCTATATGCCTTGGAATTCCAGCTTTCCCTACATATTCATCCCTATATACCGCAGACTTTCCTACAGTACCATAAATTGCAATTAAAACATCATTTTGCTTGATATGACATCTCGAAAATGTATTATAATCTGCCTGACTTATATATGAATCATCTGAAATTTCATCAAAATCTATAATGCCTTCTTTTATATTTCTACCATATAAATATCTTATTCCCTCATTTCGGTTTCTGGTAATGTGAGAATGTTCCCCGTCTGATATTATGCTATATTCACCCAATACAATATATCCCATACCTCTTTTAGTATTTTTCTGCTTAACTACTTTTGTATAGTAGTAAAAGGATGGAACTAATCTATTACCGAACTTCAAATCCTTGATTGATACCGAAAATATTTTCATATTAATCTACTCTTCTTTCAATTCCTTGTTCCTGCGCCCATTTATGATATTCTTTTGCAACTTCTTTTATATCATCACTAAGAATCTCATTTCCTCTCCTATCATGGCCACAGGTTTCTGCTATTGCCATAAATATTTCATATTCTTCCGGTATTTTATCTTTAGGAAGTTTTTGAAAAATCAATACACTTGTTTTCGTAGATGTATTTGGTTGGAAAGTTTCAATAGGAATATCTATAATAGCCAGTATTCTACCTTGTTCCCCTAACCAATTCCTAATATATCCAAAAGTATCATTTCCAAAAATTCCATCCGGCAAAACAACTCCCATTCTGCCATAGTTAGCTAATAACTGTATATCTCTTTCAATAAAAAGAACTTGTGGCGATTCCTTTTCTTTTATTTTACCTTTTTCCCACTTATTTGTCTTTTGAACAAATTTCCATTTATAAGCCAATTCATATTGTTTTAATTTTTCTTCTCCACGAACCGGTATTTTTGAACCAAATGGCGGATTTGTCATTAATATGCTAAATTTTCCTTCTCCTATTTTTATTTTGGTTTTATCCTGCCAGTTTTGCATATTATCCAAGCTGTCTTCACAGAAAATACCACTTTTACCATCACCTAAAATTGCCATATACGCTTTAGCAACTTTTGACAAGAAATAATCCTTATCCAATCCGCATATTTTATTTAATGCAACCTCCATTTTCTCTTCCTTAAGGTTAGCATCATTCCAATGATATTTTTCTCCCTCAATATCAAGACGCCTCCATACATGTCTCAATGCTTCAACCAAAAAGCCGCCGCTTCCGCAAGACGGGTCTATTATATAATCTTCATCTGAAGGATTTAATATATCTACTATCATTTTTACAACATTTCTTGGTGTAAAGAACTGCCCCTGCCCTCCCTTTAAAGCATGTCCAATAAATGTTTCAAATGCATCCGCTATTGTATCTCTTTCAGCTTCAATTAAACAATAATTTTGCAACTCACCAACTACGTATACAATCGATTTCGGGTCTAAAGTAATGCTATCATTTGTATCCATTACTTCCTTATACTTACGTTTAACCTTTTCAAACAATTCCAAAATTCGTTTCTGTACCTCTGTAGCATCTTCATCAACTCCTGCTCTAAAAGTCACAATTTCAGAAGGTTCTGTAAATCTTTCATCATATATTTTGCAAAATATGATATTAATTAATTGTTGAGCTAAAACTTCATCTCTTGTAGCCCCTACCGTATTAGCTGCCAAATGGTTCCTTATTGCTTTAAAAGTCGCTTTTAAGTTATGAGTCGGCTTTAAGTCTCCCCTCTTAAACATACCTATATCTTCAATTCTCTGACCATATTTAGGTATATTGGGTATTTCTTTGAAGAACACCTTACCATCTTTTTCATATTTTTTTATAAAAAACCGTTCTTCACCATTAAACCAGACGCCCAACTGCGCTTTTGAAAATCTCAGATAGTCCTCTAACTGACTTCTCCCATCCTTACGATTCTTCTTTTTACATTCAACAATTATTTCTATATAATCTTCAGTTTTGGCATCTGAAGAGAAAACTGCAATATCAACCGGATATTCCTTTTTTTCATCAGATGGTCTTACTTTAACCCTATATTGCGGATGAGTTAGAATGACCTCCTTGGAATACCCATAATCTTCAACCAGAATTCTGGCAAAAACCTGAACTGCTTCTATTTCTTCCGGAGTTGCCTTTACTTCCACCCCCGAGATATAATCAATTATATATCCTTCTTTCATTATCTTTCTCCATTTCCTTTTTCTATCTCATTATATAACATATAGGGCTTTTTCTCAAACTGTTTATACTTTGAAACTGCACTAAAAAAGCGCCCTATATCAGCCACACTAACTAATATAGGGCGTTGCCTTTTGCAAATCATTATATAATTATCAATATCAATTCTCCCCCATTTTGGCTAATTTCGCTGCCTGGTCGGCTGCTATGCAGGCATCCAGTATCTCCTGAATATCTCCGTTCATAACCTTATCTAACTTATACAATGTCAGGTTGATTCTATGGTCGGTTACGCGCCCCTGCGGGAAATTATAGGTTCTGATTTTTTCGGAGCGGTCGCCGGTTCCAATCTGGCTTTTCCGAAGTTCCGCTTCCGCATCATGCGCTTTCTGCTGTTCGATATCGTACAACTTCGCACGTAAAAGTGCAAATGCCTTAGCTTTGTTCTGGAGCTGCGACTTCTCCGTCTGGCTGTAAACGACAATTCCTGTCGGATAATGGGTCAGCCGCACCGCTGAATCCGTCGTATTGACACACTGTCCGCCATTTCCGGAGGCGCGCATAACGTCGATTCGGATATCTTTCTCATCAATCTCTACATCCACTTCCTCCGCTTCCGGCATGACCGCCACCGTAATGGTGGAAGTATGAATACGCCCTCCGGACTCTGTTTCCGGCACACGCTGTACGCGGTGTACACCACTTTCATATTTTAGCACAGAATAAGCGCCCTGCCCCGTTACCATGAAAGTAACGCTTTTCATGCCGCCGATGCCGATTTCCTCTACCTCCGCAGTCTCCACTTTCCAGCGTCTGCTCTCCGCATAATGTACATACATACGGTAGATTTCCGCCGCAAATAACGCCGCCTCGTCGCCTCCGGCTCCGGCGCGGATTTCCACAATAACATTTTTATCGTCGTTCGGGTCTTTGGGCAAAAGCAGTATTTTCAGTTCATGCTCCAATTCCTCGATTCTTTTCTTGGATGCGGCAAGCTCCTCTTTTAACATCTCCCGCATTTCCTCGTCCGACTCGCTGTCTAACATAGCCAGGCTGTCTTCCACGTCCTGATTGCACTTCCGATATTCTTTATAAGCGTTTACGATAGGCGTAAGGTCGCTCTGCTCTTTCATCAGAGCGCGAAAACGTTCCTGATTATTCGCCACGGAAGGCTCGCTCAATTCATTCATAATCTCTTCAAATTTTCTAAGTAAATCGTCTAATTTATCAAACATCCTAATTTCCATGCCTTTCTCTCAACCTGCGGCTTCTATATGCTAAAGCGCTAACAGCGCTAAAACAATATCCGCAGAACAATACATTTTCAACCTAATCTCTATTCCAAAACACGCTGCCATAAGACATTGCCGTCAGGGTAACGTTCCATATACAACCCTGTCAAGCCCCGCAAAATCTTTTACAACTTGCACTTCCTTATATCCTGCCGCCGTCATTATCTCTTTTACGGCTTCTCCCTCATCATATCCGATTTCAAAAAAAAGCGCGCCGCCTCCGGCCAGATGGTTCCCCGCCTGTTCGGTAATCCGGCGATAAAAATACAGACCGTCCTCTTTTCCGTCTAACGCAAGACGCGGCTCAAACTCCCGCACTTCCGGCATCAGCGTATCAATGACACTGCTCTGTATATAAGGCGGATTGGAGACGATAATTTCAAATACCGTATCCTTATTATTTTCTTCCACGTCCTGCCGCTTTTTTTCTGCAAGCGGCTCAAATAAATCGCCCTGTAAAAAAGATACCCGGATATCTTCTTTTAATGCCCGGATTTTTTCAGCGTTCTTCCCTGCAATTTGCAGCGCGTTTCCGGAAATATCTATGCCCAGCCCCGTACAGTCGTTGGAATAATACAAAAGACTTAATAAAATACAGCCCGAACCGGTACACATATCCAGAATGCGCATACCGTCATGCAGATGCCGCATCACTTCCTCCACCAGTATCTCCGTATCCTGCCGCGGTATAAGGACATTCCCGTCTACGAAAAATGGCAGCCCCATAAATTCCTGGATGCCGGTGATATATTGCAACGGCCTGCGTGTCTTTCTTTCGGCAATATAGTTTACATAACATTCCTGTTCTTCTGCCGAAACTTCCCGTTCCCCATGCGCTAACAGCGTATTTCTATCCGTTTTACATACCGCTTCCAACAGCAAGCGTGCATCCGTTTCCGCTTCCGGAATTTCGGCCTGTTGCAACTGTGAAACGCCCCATTCATATGCCTGCCTGTAATTCCATTCCATGCCTGCCGCTCCGTTATCTTCTAATCTTCCTCGTCTTCCTTTTTTTCATCATCATCCAGCCAGGAATCGTCCACTTCATAACCGAATGCCTCATACAGATACGCTTTCCAGTCAAAAACAGCCTCTACCGCCGCGATGGCAACCTCTACCATATCTTCGTCGGGTTCTTTGGTCGTCAGTCTTTGCAGCCACATACCCGGCGCGGAAATAATCCTTACGAGAATGTTATCGCTTTTTCCGGCCAGTCTGATAATCTCATAAGAGATACCGGCGATTACCGGTATTAATGCGATACGAAGCAATACCTTATAGACCGGATTGTCCACCCGGATAAAGAAAAACAAAACCACGCTGACTAACATAACAAACAATAAAAAGCTGGTTCCACAGCGTTTATGCTGCTTGGAACTTCTCATGACATTGCGCACGGTAAGCGGACGCCCTTTTTCGATACAGTTGATACATTTATGCTCCGCGCCGTGATACATGTATACTCTCCTGATATCTTTCATCAAAGAGATGCTGAAAACATAGATAACAAAAATCAAAATACGGATAACGCCCTCGATAATCGCCATCAAAGAAGCGTTCCTCACATAGTCCTGAAATAAAGACGTCAGATAGTAAGGCAACACCATAAAAATGGCGACAGCCAGCACAACGGACAGGATGGTTACGATTCCCGTAAACGCCTTTTCCGTTTTATCCGACGCCGTCTCCTTTGCTTCTTCCTCTTCATAAAATCCGGCGGAAAAATTCAGGCTCTTCATTCCCAACACCAGAGAATCTATAAAATTAAAAATCCCTCTGATAAAAGGAATTTTTAACAGTTTACTGTCATGCAGCACGCCATGGTAGGTGTCTACATCCACTTCGATTTCCCCGTTCGGCTTACGGACGGCTACCGCGTACTGCTCTTTATTCTTCATCATAATGCCCTCCAGAACGGCCTGCCCGCCGATTCCGGAATAACGGTTATGCTTCTTCCTCACTTTAATACCATGCCTTTCTCAGAGTGCGATGTTTGGCGCTTACGCGCCAAACTCGCGGCTGAAAGAACGCAGTGCTTTCAGCCTATTTAAATAAGGTTGAGATATGCACCCCAACCTTTTTTAAACCAAATTATTTGCTTTCCACACCGTACTTCCTATTGAACTTATCAATACGTCCACGAGCCTGTGCCGCTTTCTGCTGGCCTGTGTAGAATGAATGGCATTTGGAACATACTTCTACGTGAATTTCAGGTTTGGTGGAACCTGTTACGAATGTATTGCCGCAGTTGCAAGTTACGGTTGCCTGATAATATTCAGGATGTATTCCTTCTTTCATTTTATCGTACTCCCTCCTGTTTTATATGAATCAACAGCTTATACATTGTAGCATAGCGTAGGAGCGTATGCAAGCATTTTTTTAGAGAAACTTCATCTTTTTTACCATATTTACAAACTCGAAGTTATTTCTGGTTCTTGCAAACATGTCTAAAACCTTGTCTACCGCTTCTTCCGGTTTTAAGCTGTTTAAGGCTTTGCGGATAATGCTGATTGCTTCCAGTTCTTCCGGCGCTAACAGCAAATCTTCTCTTCGTGTGCTGGACTTGGGGATGTCGATTGCCGGGAACACTCTCTTTTCGGACAGTTTTCTGTCAAGCACGATTTCCATATTACCGGTTCCCTTAAATTCCTCATAAACCACATCATCCATTTTGCTTCCGGTCTCTACCAAAGCCGTCGCCAAAATCGTCAGGCTGCCGCCCTCTCTCATATTTCTCGCCGCGCCGAAGAAGCGTTTCGGCATATGAAGCGCCGCCGGATCCAGACCGCCGGATAATGTACGTCCGCTCGGCGGAACCGTCAGGTTATAGGCTCTTGTCAGACGCGTAATGCTGTCTAACAGGATAACGACGTCTTTTCTATGTTCCACGAGACGCTTTCCGCGCTCTATTACCATCTCCGAAACTCTCTTATGATGCTCCGGTAATTCGTCAAATGTAGAATAGATAACTTCCACATTCGGTCCCTCAATCGCCTCTTTAATATCCGTTACTTCCTCCGGCCGTTCATCAATCAACAGAATAATCAGATGCGCATCCGGCGTACTTCTGGTGATAGATTTTGCCACTTCTTTTAATAAGGTTGTCTTACCGGCCTTAGGCGGAGACACAATCATACCTCTCTGACCCTTGCCGACGGGGCTTATCAAATCCATAATCCGCATGGCCACGGAAGATCCCGGCACTTCCAATTTCAAACGCTCATTTGGAAAAATCGGCGTCAAATCTTCAAAATTGGCTCTGCGCATGGCAATCTCAGGCGGATAGCCGTTGATGGATTTCACATAGAGCAAGGCGCTGAACTTCTCGCTCTGCGTCTTTACCCTTGTATTCCCCTCCAGAATATCGCCTGTCTTAAGCCCGAATCTTCTAATCTGGCTCGGAGCCACATAGACATCATTTTCTCCCGGAAGATAATTCTCACAGCGGATAAAGCCGAAACCGTCGCTCATGACTTCCAAAATGCCATGCGCCAACTGTCCGCTGTCCAATTCCGCCGGAAATTTTTCCTCTTCGCCGCCTTCCCGTTCCTGTCTTTTTGGCACGATTGACTTTACCGCAACTTCTTTTCCTTCTGCCTTGTCCTTCTCGTCTTCCCGCAGCATCGCCTCTACCAAATCCGCCTTTTTCATCGTTGACGTTCCTTTGATGCCCCGCGCTTTCGCAATTTCCTTTAAATCCGTAAGCGCCAATGATTCATACTTTTCTCTCATAAAATCCTCCTGTACTTTCGTAAATGATATCGAAGCAGAATATTTATCTATTTATTGAATCCTCACTAATTTATTCACTCTTTGGTTAAGGGGTTAGTTTCTGATATGTATTACCGAAATGACATCTTCACCTAATTAACAAATATATTATACACTAATATTTTTAAAATAGAAAGTGTTTTTTTCAAATTTTTATGAAAATATTGTCCAAAATAATATAAGTATATTGACTTTTTAGATTATGCAAGTATAATTGTATACAATCGCTTGGTTTATTATCTCTTTGCTGAGAAAAGTAATCGTTCAATTTACAGGCCGAGCGGAACGGAGGATGAGCATGAAAGAAATACGATACAACCAACACACACATCTGTTAGAGGAAAACCAGTATGTTTACGGTCTGCAGGATGTGGAAAACCCGGAGTTGTTCAGGGAGATTTTCCCTTATGATATGGTTCCCAAGATTACCTACAACCACAGGCATGTGCCGATTAACATGCCGGAAGAAATCTACATATCGGACACTACGTTCCGCGATGGCCAGCAGTCCAGAACGCCTTATACGGTCGAGCAGATTGTTACCATATATAAAATGCTGCATCAGTTATCCGGCCCTAACGGCATTATCCGGCAGAGCGAATTTTTCGTCTATTCCAAACGAGACCGTGATGCGATTGAAAAATGTATGGAGCTCGGCTACGAATTTCCGGAAATTACGACATGGATTCGCGCCACCAAGGAGGATTTTGCGCTTGCCAAAAGCATGGGCATCAAAGAAACCGGTATTCTCGTAAGCTGCTCCGACTATCATATTTTTAATAAAATGGGATTAACAAGAAGCCAGGCTATCGACAAATACCTGAAAGTCATTAAAGAGTGTCTGGACGCCGGACTGCGCCCGCGCTGCCACTTTGAGGATATTACGCGCGCCGATTTTTACGGCTTTGTCATTCCTTTTGCCATAAAGCTGGGTGAACTTTCCGAGGAATATCAGATTCCGATTAAAATACGCGCCTGTGATACGCTGGGGCTTGGCGTTTCCTATCCCGGCGTTTCCCTCCCTCGGAGCGTTCCGGGCATCATTTACGGTCTGTCTCACTATGCAGGCATTTCCAGTGACATGATAGAATGGCACGGACATAACGACTTCTATAAAGGAGTTTCCAACGCCTCGACCGCATGGCTCTACGGCGCATCGACCGTCAACTGCTCTTTGCTGGGCATCGGCGAGCGTACGGGAAATGTGCCTTTAGAGGCAATGGTCTTTGAATATGCTTCCTTTAAAGGCTCTTTTGACGGCATGGAACCGACTGTCATTACTGATATCGCCCGCTATATCGCAGATGAGACAGGTTATGACATCCCGCCCATGACCCCGTTTGTCGGCGATAATTTCAACCTGACAAAAGCGGGCATCCATGCGGATGGTCTTTTAAAGGATGAGGAAATTTATAATATTTTCGATACCAAAAAGTTACTGAACCGCCCGCCGCTTGTTGCCATCAACAATATTTCCGGCGTGGCAGGCATCGCGTACTGGCTGAACCAGTACTATAATAATACGGAAGAAAATATGATTTCCAAAAAAGACCCGCTTGTTTTGTATATTAAAAAATGGGTGGACGAACAGTACGCGTCAGGGCGCATTACCTATATCACCACCCCCGAAATGTTATCTCTTGTCGATGAATACCGCGCGCAGAATAATTCATGAAAGGATTGCGGAAAAGAATACTATAATATATAATAAGAACTGGGAAAATGAATAAAAACGGGGTTCAGATGCGTGGCAATTCACCCCTTATTTTATTCATTTTCCCAGTTTTCCAATTATCTATTAACAAGTGAGGTATAATTATGACAACAAATGAAAAAGCTTTACAGCTTCATGAAGAGTGGACCGGCAAACTGGAAACGGTTTCCAAAACGCCGGTCAAAACAAGGGAAGATTTGGCGCTTGCCTATACGCCGGGGGTTGCGGAACCGTGTAAGGTAATTGCGGATAATAGAGAGGCCGCTTACACCTATACATGGAAAGCTAACACTATCGCCGTTGTTTCCGACGGAAGCGCGGTTCTTGGCCTTGGCAATATCGGCCCTCATGCCGCTATGCCCGTCATGGAGGGAAAAGCTGTTTTATTCAAGGAATTTGGCGGCGTCAATGCCGTTCCCATCTGTCTGGATACACAGGACACGGAAGAAATCATCAAAGCCGTAACCTATCTTGCACCGGGCTTTGGCGGCATCAACTTAGAGGATATCAGCGCGCCGCGCTGCTTTGAAATAGAAGAAAGACTGAAAGCAACATTGGACATTCCCGTATTCCATGACGACCAGCACGGTACGGCCATCGTTGTGCTTGCGGGTACGATTAATGCACTGAAAGTCGTAGGCAAGCAGAAAGAAGACTGTAAGGTAGTCGTAAACGGTGCGGGAAGCGCAGGCATTGCGATTACAAAACTGCTGTTAAATTACGGTTTTAAAGATATTATCCTGTGCGACAGCAAAGGTATTGTCTGCAAATCCAGAAATGACTTAAATAAAGTAAAACAGCAGATAACGGAAATTACTAATTTAAAGAATGAATCCGGAACGCTTGCGGACGCGTTAAAGGATGCCGATATTTTTATCGGTGTTTCCGCTCCGAATGTTGTAACGCCCCAGATGGTATCTTCCATGAAAAAGGACGCTATCATCTTTGCCATGGCTAATCCGGTTCCCGAAATTATGCCGGATGTGGCAAAGGCTGCGGGCGCGCGCGTTGTCGGCACGGGTCGTTCCGATTTTCCGAACCAGATTAACAACGTTGTCGCTTTCCCCGGTATTTTCAAAGGCGCACTGGAAGGACGCGCAAAACAGATTACGGAAGAAATGAAGCTTGCCGCCGCGCTTGCTCTTGCCGCGCTTGTGCCGGATGATAAGTTGAATGAAGATAACGTAATGCCGGAAGCTTTCGACCCGAAAGTGGCACAGACGGTTGCCGAAGCGGTCAAGGCGCACATCCATTCCTAACAGATTAGAAAGGCGTAAGAACCATTATGCTACAGGACTCTATGAATCAGGACAAGTTAATATTTTATAAGCTAATTGTCCTGTATATATTAAACCGCGCCGCTTTTCCGATTACCAAAGCGCAGGTTGCCGATTTTATTCTGGAAAAAGAATATATGGATTTTTTTACCTTACAGCAGGTTTTTTCCGAACTGGACGGCTCGGAAATGATATCGTCCAAATCTGTCCGTAACCGTACGCACCTTGCGATTACCGAACAGGGCAGGGAGACGCTCTATCTTTTTCAAAACCGCATCAGCGCCACAACGAAAGAAAAAATTGACGCGTTTTTCAGGGAGAATGAATTACAGATGCGTAACGAAGTGTCCATACTCTCCGACTATTACAAATCCACCTCCGGAGAGTATGAGGCGCATTTAAGCGCGACGGAAAGAAATGTCCGCCTTATCGATATCACGATATCGGTTCCGGACGAAGAAACCGCCTCATCCATCTGCGACAACTGGCAGAAAAAGAATCAGGCGGTCTATCAGCGTTTAATCGAAGATTTGTTCTAATGATTTCTTATAATTTCATTCCAACCGGAAATCCCTATTATTTTCAGTGCAAAATCCGTATAGGTTGACGACTGGTCGGTATCGACATACTTATAGGCGTTATAGATGGACTTATGCCCTCCGCCTAAGGTGTTGATGCCAAGCGCCAGACCCTGATTGACTTCCTCAGTAGCGTCCGTCTGCCTGGAAAAAAGCATACTGTCAATGTATCTGTTCGCTTCTATCACCTTATACGCATAGACGAACGACGCTGCCTGCAAGTCCTGCCCCTGTGAGGAAGTATAACCCATCTCGCTTAGTATCACATGGCGCACCTGTCCGGAATCCGTCAAAAATTCTTCTTTTTGCAGATAATTCGTAAGAACATGGATATTTCGGATGGAGATAACCGGCGTTGTCTCGGAATCTATTATGTAGGAACCCGCTTTGCCCGACGTACTCCATGCCTTTGCGCTTGTCAGCGGATAGTTGTACGGATGCTGCGCCATATCCCAGTCGATATTGCCGCCGCTTTTGATATTTCGGTTAAATTCATCGACAATGTCTTTCGCCGCATATCCGTTATTGGAATACAGGCTCTTGCCCCACTGCTGGTCTATGGAGATATAGACTCTGGCATTCCCGTTGATGCTCTTAATCGCGTTATAGAAAACGCGGAACGCCTTTGCGTATTCATCCACGTAACTTTCCGTATCCATATACTGGATGTAATTCCATTCGCTTCTAGCGTTAATCTCATTACCGATAACCCAGTTCATCACCGTTCCGTTTCCACTGCCGGAGTAACGGCTCGCCAAAAAGGAACCGACCGCCGCCAGATATTCCACGCCCTCCGATTCCGCCGCATTGAACGCATAATAAGGCGCACGGCCGCCGGAACGGGCAAGCGGATGTATTAACGTCATCGTATTATAGGCCATATCGTTTAAGATAACCGCCGTCGTTGTAATGCCTTTTCTGCTGAGAGAAGAAAAGACATAGTCATACTCCGCAATTATCTGTCCGTTAAAGGCATAACTTTTTCCATTATAAGTATAATAGACCGTCGGATAATATTCGTTGCTCGTATTTCCTAAGATTCTGCTTAACGGAATATTATAGATGGCATGTTTGACGCCCAAATCCTCCAATTCCGCACCCGCCAGTTTTTCCGGGTCTACTAACAGCCCTTTCTTGGAATTCGTAGCGATGAAAGAAGGATTATACCTGGCAATCGCTTCCGGATTCGTAATATATTTGGGTTCGCTGATTGCCACAAACTTCCCGCCTTTACGCACCGCAACCACGAACTTGGAAAAAAGCCTGGAACCGACCGTATTGTAATTTAGATTGACCGAGAAAGTCAAATCAACATCTTTCTGGTCTTCCACAATATATTCTTCACCGGACAGTTCGCTCTGGTAAGTTTTTTCTTCAAAAAGATAATAGTAACCGTCGTCGCTGATGGCAAGCCCCGGCGCGGACATCGTTACATCTATCTTTCCCGTCTCGCTGTTAATCACGCAGCTTTCTATCGTGGCAAAATCGGCCGTATTACTTTCCGTCAATTCAATTTCCGGCGGCCTGTTATGGATGCCGTCTATCATATAGCGCGCCGCGTCCGCCAATGCCCTTGCCGCGTCTTTACCTGCGTTTTTGCGAAGCTGTTCCCTCATGCGGTCTCTTTTATGCTGCGATTGGCTGTACTCGGCAAGTTCGACCGCCTCCATATGCACCATCGCTTCTATCGCCGCATTTTCCGCATTAATGCGGTTAAAATAGGCGCGAATCTGTACGAATGCGACCGTGGAAACAGCAAGCACTACGACGGCTGCCGCAATGGAGGCCGTTATCCATACTTTTTTCTTTTGGGCTGCTTCGGCCTTTTCCAGCGACGGTTCTTCCACCGTAAGCGTCTCTTCCACTTTAATCGTACGCTCTACGGCGCCCGCGTCGTTTACAACAACAGATTCTTCTATCTTCACTTCCTCTTCCAGAACATGACCCTGTTTCGCTTCCAGCTTCATCTGCGCTTTCCGCTCTTTTATCTGCTTTTTTAAACGCGCTTTCTTTTCCCTGTCTTTACGCTTCTTTTCTTTTATTTTCTTTTTGTTTTCCGCAATTTTTTCCTTGTCAACTGCTCTTTTACGCAGCTTTTTTTTCTGATTATCCATTGCATTATTTTGACTCATGAGCAGTTTCTTCCTTTATACGTTTCATATGTTCCTTAATTTTCACTTCGTATCCGTTCCCAGAGGGGCGGTAAAACTCCCGTCCGTTTAATTCATATGGCAGATATTGCTGGTTGACATAATGATTCGGATAATCATGCGCATACAGATAGCCCGTACCATGTCCGAGTTTCGCGGCTCCCTTATAATGCGCATCCTGTAAATGCGTCGGAATCGGCAGATTACCGGTACGCTCCACCGTTTCCATGACTTCAAAAATCCCCTGGCTGCAGGAGTTGCTCTTCGGCGCACAGGCCACATAAGAAGCCGCCTGTGCCAGAATAATCTGCGCTTCCGGCATTCCTACCCGTTCTACCGCAAGTGATGCACTGACCGCTACAGTCAACGCATTAGGGTCTGCATTACCAACATCCTCCGACGCACATATCATAATCCTTCTGGCAATAAAGGCAACGCTCTCTCCCGCATACAGCATTCTTCCCAAGTAATAAACCGCCGCGTCCGGGTCTGAACCTCTCATACTTTTGATGAATGCCGATATCGTATCATAGTGGCTGTCACCCGACTTATCATAGCGGATAACCCGCTTTTGAATACATTCCTCCGCTACTTTTAACGTAATATGTATTTTGCCATCCTCACTGCGGTTCGTCGTCATAATGCCGAGTTCGACGGCGTTTAAGGCATGTCTGGCATCTCCGCCGGAAAGTTCGGCAAGAAAGTCCACGGCGTCCTCGTCAATGACGGCGTCGTAAGCCCCCATGCCTTTCTCTTTATCATATACCGCCCGCAAAAGAAGCGTCTTGATATCTTCTTCGGATAAGGGTTTTAACTCAAAAATAATCGAACGGGATATCAGCGCGCCGTTTACTTCAAAGTATGGATTTTCCGTAGTTGCGCCGATTAGGATAATCGTACCGTCTTCCACAAACGGCAGAAGATAGTCCTGCTGGCCTTTGTTAAAACGATGAATTTCGTCAATAAACAGAATGGTCTTTTTCCCATACATGCCGCTTACATTCTTCGCCTGCTCCACGACGGCTTCCATGTCTTTTTTACCCGCCACCGTTGCGTTTATCTGTGTAAACTCCGCGCTGGTCGTATTGGCAATGACTTTGGCAAGCGTCGTCTTGCCGGTTCCCGGAGGGCCGTAAAAAATGATGGAACTGATTTTATCCGCCATAATCGCGCGGTACAGCAGTTTATCTTTGCCGATAATGTGCTGCTGCCCCACCACCTCATCAAGCGTGACAGGCCGCAGTCTCGCCGCAAGGGGAGACTCTTTTTCCATGTTCGTATTTCGCATATATTCAAATAAATCCATGCCCGTTCACGCTTTCATCCGGTTGTCGCTGTCTATTCTTTTTGCATATCTCTTATATCTTACCATTTTACACAAAGAATCGCAAATATAATATTTGGCAGTATGAAAAGCAGGCGACAATATTAGAGTAGCCTTAAGAGCTGTACCAGTTCATGCGACCCTTCTGTATCTGATGCGGCCTGTCTGGTGTCAAACTGTGAAAAATGGTTTGCTTTATAGAAATTCAGCAGTTTTTCCCCGTTTTCTGCTTCCAAAAATACCACCATGCCGCCAAACGTATATTGTCCTTCCTCAATCACCATCCAAGCAAGTTCAATAAGCGCATTCCCGGAAATTTCCTTATCCCTGTCATCCGTGTAATTTTTCCCAAGCTGGGCAATAAGATATGCAGACATAGTATAAGTATCTGAATCCCTATCCAACTCACTGACACGCAACAGTTTCCTTTTTGTGGTGTTACTTACCGTTTCGCCACGGATTGTTAATGGTTTTAATGCAAGGGTAAAATAAGCTAACATTTCTCCATTATCTTTGGAAAAAACAAGATATGTAACTGACTGGTTCTTTTTGGTAAACTCTATTGCACTTTTTTTCAAAAACCGTTCAACATCCGGATTCTTCGGACAGGAAAATCCGGAGAGCAGCTTAACAAGCGCAGGCTCTCCGGCTTCTTGGTCATCTCCTAATGCCAAATACTTACGGATATTGATTGCAACAAATTTATCCGTTATTGGCATTTAATTTCTCCTTTGCTTTCTTTTCCCTGAATTTCATAAATTCTCTCAATTCATCCTCAGTTTCAATGAATTTTGCATTTACCGGAGTACGCACAGGACGGTTTTTGGCAGATTCTTCAATCGCATTAACAAACATCTCCACCTGTTCCTTGCCGGAAATGACAAAACTTTTCGTGATACTTGAAGTTGCCATAAAAACACCTCCTTCGATTATTATTTCCTATTTACATTTTATTATCATATTTCGGTTAATGCAATCAAAATATTAGCGTCTATGGCAATCCTATACCTCCCGTTCTCTCCACGCAGCACTAGCACGTTTGCCAATGGTGTGATAGTAGAACAGTACAAGGAATATAAGCGCTAATATCAGATAGCGTTTCAGGCGGCTTTCTTTTTTCGCCCGGCTTATCAGGGAGGAAACA
Organism: Bacillus sp. (in: firmicutes); assembly: GCA_023666125.1. Taxonomy (GTDB): domain Bacteria; phylum Bacillota; class Clostridia; order Lachnospirales; family Lachnospiraceae; genus UBA3282. The sequence continues at coordinate 16,720 of JAMPCN010000075.1, forward strand.
AGTTCCTCTTTTTCCTCTTCAGTCATACCTCTATCTTGTTCCATTATGTAGAGCAATAAATATGCGAGTGCGGCTATCATTGCTACTGTAGCGTAGATTTGCAAATGGGAATCTTCCCTTGTCCTGGGTTCTGTATCTTTAGAGGAAGTTCCGCTGCTTATGTTGTCACTGCTTACATTGCCGCCAATTTCACTGTCTGCGCTGCTGCTGGCATTGCCACCGCTTTCATTTCTTACGCTGTTGCTGACATTGCCGCCATTGTTACCTCCGCTTTCATTTCCTCCACTGTTGCCGTCGCTCTCACTTCCGCCTCCGTTTCCGCCGTTGTCTCCGCTTCCACTTCCGCCTCCGTTTCCGCCGTTGTCTCCGCTTCCACTTCCACCTCCGTTGCCACCATTGTCTCCGCTTCCACTTCCACCTCCGTTGCCACCATTGTCTCCGCTTTCACTTCCGCCTCCGTTTCCACCGCTGTCT
>JAMPCN010000076.1 GCA_023666125.1 Bacillus sp. (in: firmicutes)
ATTGGATTTTCGGGCATTTTTTAATATCTTTCATTATGTCCTTGACAAATCGTTCCGAAAGGTACACTGCTTCCGGAAACGGGAAATTTGTTTGATAAAAAGGGATATCGTATATTTGTATTAGATACGATAGACATGAAAAATTCAATGCACTATAATCCATTCCGATACATTAAGCAGCCGAAAGACATTTTGACTTTGGCTAATACGCTGTATGCTAACTTGAAACCGCCTGACGCTGGTACGCCGCCTGACCCGTTTTTCGACCAGGCGGCGTTACTATGGTTACAGGCAGCTATCGGATATTTATGGTATGAAGCTCCGCCGGAGGAACAGAATATTCCGATGCTTTTAGAATTATTAGAGGCAGATGATGTCAGAGAGGATGACGAGGCTTATGAAAATGCGGTAGATATGTTATTTGCGGAGCTGGAGAAAAAGAATCCGCGGCATTTTGCAGTAAAACAGAGAAAAAAATATAAAAAAGCGGCGGGCAAGACGGCTAAAAGCATATTAATATCTGTCGGTTCTTACTTATCGCCGTTTGATATTCCGGAAGTCAGCGAACTCGTTTCATATGACGAATTACAGTTTGATACTTATGGAGACCCAGGTCAGAAATCAATCCTTTATGTCATTATTTCTGATACTGATACAACATATAACTTTATCCCGGCAATTCTTTTTACGCAGATGTTTAATGTCTTATGCTATAGAGCGGATAAGGAAATGGGTGGTAAACTGGCAACGCCGGTGCAGTTTATTCTGGATGAGTTTGCCAACATTGGCAAGATACCGGGATTTAAGATTTTGATAGCGACGATACGAAGCCGTTTAATGAGCGTTATTATGATGTTACAGACGCAAAGCCAGTTAAAAGATAATTACAAAGAAGCTGCTGAAACCATAACCGGCAACTGTGATACGTCTATTTTCCTTGGAGGCCAGGAAAAATCAACATTGGAAGACCTGGAAAAAATGCTTGGAAAAGAAACGATTGACTTATGGAATGATTCTAAAACATATAGTCAAAATGAAAGCACAGGCATGAATTATAACAAAACCGGGCGGGAACTGAAGAATATATATGAATTGAACACTATGGACAGAAATAAGTGTATTGTACGCATATCCGGACTACCGCCGTTTTTTAGTGATAAATACGATACAACAAAGCATCCAAATTATAAATATACAGCAGATTATGATGAAAGGAATACTTTTGATTTTGAAAAGTATAGGAAAAGGCTGAAAAGAAAGGAAGAAGTCACTATTAGATTTCATAAAAACGACCAGTACAAGGTTGTCTTGTAAAAAATATTATGCGATGTCGCATATTTAAAAGGGAGTGAAAAACACATGAAAAATCAAAACAAGCATCTTAGAGCCAGAGAACCTACGAACAATTAATTATAACGAATAAGGAACTGTCAACCAAACTTTCCAGAAATGGGAAGTTTTTTATTTGTGAAAAAATAGAAATAACAGGAGGAGCATAGAAATGTTGTTAGCAGCAGATTCAGCTATTATTTATACAGATATTATGGCGGCAGTACAAACGCTTGTTTACATAATAGGCGGTGCCGTTGCATTGCTGGGAGTTATAGACGCGTTATCAGGATATTCAAACCAGAGTTCGGGAAAGATGTCCGAGGGAATCATTAAAGCTGTAGGCGGCGCCGGAATTGTGGCGATTGGTGCATCATTAATACCAAAAATATTTGCAGGATTAGGATGAGGGATAAAGTATGTCAGAGTTTGTTAATAACATGTTGCAATCAATATATGAAGCTTTGTACAGCGGAATGTATTCCAAGTGCAATAAGCTGTTTATCGGTATGTTTGACAGCCTTAATGAAAAGATAGGGGCTGCTTCCAATACATTACGGCAGACGCCGGAAGCATGGAGTTCAGACGCATATAATACCGTAAAAACCATAGCGGAAACCGCATTTGTTCCAATAGCGACCTGCTTTATTGCTTGTATCCTAGCTTGGGAACTTGTTCATCTTCTACAGGAAAGCAACCAGATGGGTGGACAGATTTTTGAAAAACTGCTGGTATTACTGTTTACCTGTGTTATTTGTGTTTATATGTGCAGCAAGTCTTTTGATATCGTGATGTTTTTCTTTCGTTTAGGTGCAAATGTGACAAGCAAAATAGGCGGTTCAACGATTGGGCAACTTGGAGAAAATGTCAGTATTGACAATTTTCTGCCGCAAGTGGAGGGCGAATATGATTTTGGGATAGTTCTTGAAATTGCAGGAGACCTTATTCTGTTAGCTTTTGCCAATATTATCATATTTGCGATTGGCGTTATCATCTATATTAAAGTAATTCTTTGGTTTTTGGAATTTTTAATTTATGCCTCTGCCGCAAGCATTCCTAACGCTACTTGGATGAATAAGGAGTGGAGCCAAGTGGGAATGAATTATATAAGAAAGATGCTGGCAGTTGCCTTTGAGGAACCATTTATGCTGTTATTATTTGCCGTGTATGGCGGAGTAGTATCCGGTATCGGTTCAGGAGATTTCAAGGAGTCAGTTATCATGATAATAGGCTGCGGGATTGCTTTGGCGGGGATGATGTTTAAAACCGGAAATATATCCGCAAGTATTTTTAATGCACATTAATCAGGGAGGTTGTTATGGCTTATGTAAATATGACAAAAGATTTTTCTAATGTCAAGATGAATATACCCGGATTAAGAGTAACAAAGCGTCAGGTTATAGCAATTTTATCCGCTGCCTGCATAGGTTTGCCGGTCTTTTATATTATGCGCTATAAACTGAACATGAATGTCACAAATGCAATCTTTGGCATCATGTTCAGCGGCTTTCCGGCAGCGTTTATCATATTATATAAAAAAGATGGTCTTGGTATGGAGAAACACATCAAATATTTTTATGAAACGCATTTTGTCAGAAATACCGAAAGACCATACCGGACGGATAATTTATATGACTTGATGCAGGAGGAGGAAAAATTGAAAAAGGAGGTAGAACGGATTGTGTTTAAAGGGAAAACACAGAAAGAAATTGAGCAGATACTGGAGTCTGGAGAGACAACAGAAGTAAAGATTGACGGTAAAAAGATTGTAGTGCCGTTAAAAGGCAAAATAGACCCGAAAGTGAAAAAGGAACTGGAAAAGGCAGTAAAGAAAGCAAAAGTAAAAGGCAGCATACCGGAATCAGCGCAGGATACCATCCCATACAAAATACCGTATGAGGATGGTATTTTTGAATCGGCAGACGGCTATTTTACACAGACAATGGCATATGAAGACGTCAATTATGAACTGCTGGATAATGACCCGAAGAATACTCTGTTTGAAAGATGGTGTACGTTAATCAATTATTTTGAACCGGACATACATTTTCAGTTTAATTATGGATGTATGGAAATCGATAAGAAAAAGTATACTAAGAATTTTGAGTTAAGACCGCAGGAGGATTCTTATAACGCAGTGCGGAAAGAGTATTCTGATATGCTGGTCGATAAGTTTTCCAAAGGCACAAATAATCTTAGCAAGGAGCGTTATCTAACCTATGGCATTCATGCAAAAGACTATAAAAGCGCGAAAATAAAATTAAATAAAATAAGCAAGCAGATAGAAAGCAAATTAAAGCGTTTGAACAGTCGGTCAAGGCTTCTTAACGGTTATGAAAGGCTGGAACTTATTTTCCGCATTTTTCATCCGGGAACGTCGGAAACCTTGCTTTGGAATTTTGATATGCCGGTTAAAACCGGCCTGTCAAGCAAAGATTTTATCACACCAAGCAGCTTTTCTTTCAAATCCGGTATAGATTTAAATGCAACAAGATATTTTCGCGTAGGAGAGCGCATCGGCGCGGTCAATTATATCCAAGTGTTTGCTTCTGACATGGAAGACAGGATTATAGCGGATATGTTGAATTTAAACAGTAATATCTGGATTACCATTCATGCGGACAATATTCCCAGAAAAGACGCTATCAATATAGCAAAAAATAATGTAATCAACATCCAGGCAATGATACAGGGTGAACAAAAAGATGCGGTAAAGTCGGGATATGATATGGACTTACTACCTCCAGAGCTAAAGACGTATAAAGAAGCAGGAGACAAGTTATACAACGATTTGCAGCGTAAGGATGAAAAAATGTTTAATGCAGTAATCACAGTCGTTCAGACAGCAGCCACGAGAAAAGAGCTGGAAAACAATATATTTGAATTAAACGGCATCCTTGCGGCTTATCAGTGCAGATTATCCAGACTGGATAACAGACAGGAACAGGGATATATGAGTTCGCTGCCTCTTGGTAATAACATGATTGACATTAAAAGAACATTCACAACAACGGATATGGCGATATTTATACCATTCACGACAAAAGAAATGTTTTCGCCCAACGGTCAATATTATGGGATGAATACATTGAGCAATAACGTTATTATGGTGAATCGGAAAAGACTTGCCAATCCTAACGGGCTTGTTTTCGGTCAACCGGGTTTTGGCAAGACTTTTTTTACCAAACGTGAGATTTTAGATGTTTTTCTAAAGACACGGGATGACCGTATGATAATAGACCCAGAGGGAGAGTATAAGTGGCTTGTTAAATTACTAGGCGGACAGGTTATCCGGGTGGCGTTAAACTCCAATATTTATATCAACCCTATGGAAATCAATTTGACGGCTAAAAATGAAGCAGACAGAGATTATGACCCGATTGCGGCTAAGTGTAATTTTGTAGTGTCTATGTGCGAACTTATACTTGGGAATAATGCAAATCTTGGGAAAAAAGAAGTTGCGGTTATTGATGAGGCTTGTAAACAAGTGTATTACAAATATACGAATAATCCAATACCGGGAAATATGCCCATCCTGGAAGATTTGTATAACGAACTTCGTAATATGAAAGGTGAAAAAGCGGCAATAGGGCTTGACTTATCTATTGCATTATCCCGTTATGTTAGCGGTACACTGTCTTATTTTAACCACCGATCCAATGTGGATATCAATTCCAGGTTTGTATGTTTTGACCTGAAAGAAATGAATGCTAACCAGCGTGACCTGACTATGCTGATTATACAAGACACGATATGGAATCGGGTTGCAGATAACAGGGAAGCAGGAAAATATACGTGGGTTGACATCGATGAATTCCATTTGTTGTTAAGAAGCCCTATAACGGCCGCGTACAGCGTTGAAATTTGGAAAAGGTTTAGGAAGTGGGGCGGTATACCGACGGGCATTACACAAAACATCAAAGATTTGTTTAGGTCTATGGAAATCCAAAATATTTTGGACACTACAAATTTTATCGTCATGTTGAACCAGGCCGGGGATGATGCCAGGCTGCTTGCAGAACATCTTGATTTATCGGAGGAAGAGGAGGGATATCTTAAAAGCGGAGAGCCGGGAAAAGGACTTTTGTGGGTTGAACAGTCGAAAGTACCGTTTGAGGATGAATTTCCACGCAATACTCGTTGTTATACTGTAATGACAACCAAACCGGGAGAAGCCATCAGAAAAAGGAAAAAGACTTCATAAAGATAAAGAGAAAGGTTGAGGTGTCATGGAAAATGTGAAGCAGCTTGGAAAAGATATCGCAGCATCTGCACAAAAGAAAGCAGAGGTACAAAGCGAAAACTACCAGCTAAGTAATAGCAATACGGAGCAGAACCTTAATGGAAAAAAGCTGGAAGAGTTGGCATATAACGCTATCGACCACCATATGACCTATCAAAAAACGCAGTATTCATACAATGAAAAGATGAATGAATATGCTGCACCCGCGTTTAATGATTATGATTATGAAAAATCCGCTTCAAGTGGGGATGAACCGCAGCAACCACCGCCAAGCAGGGAGCAATTACCACTTTTGCCTGATAAGAGCAGGGAAGCATCTTTGCCAACGCCATTAACGCAGCAAGGAGGAGGCTTATTAAACGGCACTGCTGAAGCGTATAACGGCATCAATCTTGGTAGTGCTGAAGCGGGAGAATTAGCGGCGAATAGTTATAAACTCTCAAAAACAGAAGATTTAATAAATAAGCTGGATGATAAGCGTAAATATGCACAGCGCGGATATACCAGAATAACGCTTAAAGTAGGAGACAAAGAGCTTTCAACAAAATCCAGGCTGCTGTTTAATTATTATGGCAGAATCCGCCTTTCAGAAGATAAAACAGAGTTAATGAAAATCGGAAGAGTCCGATATGAGGAACAGGTTGTCAGAGAGAAAAGAAACCGCAAAGACTATAATGACCGTCTAAATAAGAAAGAGCAAAAGAAATTTAGGCGCGGGGCGGCAGGAAGACTGTTATTCAATAAAGGACATTCCCTTGTTAATGACGAAAGCATGGAAGAAGATGAAAATATTGCATCATATAAGAATGCGCTAAAACGTGCCGGACGCATAACATTAATGTCCGCGAGAAACAATGTCCGCACATTTCGGCTTAACCATAACATTTATACAAGGCTTGAAATGGCTAATATGAAAAATCAAGTACTGCTCAATGAGCGGGAAAGGCTTCTTTCAAGAGACCGGAAAAAATCACAGCAAGATAAAATAAGGCAGGCGCAGACTGCTAAACAGAAACAGGAACTGAAAAAGAAGATGTATAGACAGCGGGCAGAGAAAGAGGGAAATTTCTTTCGGCGCACTAAGAATCAGTTCATGGTAAAAAAATCGGCGCGTGAATATAGGCGAAAGGCTGTAAAACGGACATTATCAGTAGCTTTTTCCTTTGCAGGTATTTGCCTGTTTATCATTCTGCTTTTAGTAATTTTGCTTTTGGTAGTTGTATCTGTAACACAAGGCGGTACAACCTATTATGCTGCAACTGTTACACAAAATGACTACGGTACAGTTTCAGAAGCTACTGCATACTTCCGTAAACTGGAGACAGATTTGGATGAATATCTCAATGCGGACAGGGAGGCGTTAGAGGCAGAACTGGAAACGGAATATGGGCCGGATATCTATGAGTACATATATAATTTAGCGGATTTTGGGTTTAGCGCAAATACGTTAATAGCATATTTGTCTGCTGTATATGCAGAATTTACGCTGGAAGAAATTCAGGATGAATTGCAGGACATTTTCCAAGAGATGTATAAGCTGATAATTGAAGTCAAGATGGAAGATAGAGAGATTGTAAAATACAACCCTGATACAGGGGAGTATTATACTGTGACAGAACCTAAGAAGATATGCTATGTCACATTAGAGAAAAAGGAATTAGAAGAGGTAGTTGAGGCAAGGCTTTCAGAGGACTTAAAGTCACAATATGATGGATATAAACTGTCAACGGGCGGGCAGCAAGTTTACGCGCCTGTCATGCGGGAAGACTGGACAAATCTTATCTCTTCCAACTATGGCGAGCGCATACATCCTATAACGAAAGTCCGGACATTTCATAAAGGCGTAGACATTGCTGTTCCGGAGGGAACAAAACTGTATTCGGCGGTAAAGGGCGTTGTTACAGTGTCACAATATTCCGAATCTGCCGGGAATTATGTGACAGTAAAGACAGATAGCGGATGGACAGTGACGTTTATGCACATGAACGCACGTGCCGTATCGGTCGGTCAGGAATTAGAACAGGGGGATTTTGTTGGACTTAGCGGGAATACAGGAAATTCAACCGGAGCGCATTTGCATCTGCAAGTTGCGAATGAAGAGGGTGAGACTGTAAATCCGATATTTATTATTCCGCAAACCTGTGCATTCATAAAAGGGGATGCACAGCAAGAGGTGCAGTAAGAAAGTGAGGGAAAAGAAAGTAAAATGAAAAGTATGGAACAGATGCAGGCACTTTATGAAAAAGAGATAGGGCTGTCAGAGCAACATAAAAAGAAAGCTTTGAGCGTAAAAAAAGAAATGAAGCATATGCAAGGCAAAAATGTCAATGAGAAAGTTAAAGCCTTGAATATGAGCGGAGCAGAGTATGACAGTTTTATAAAGCTTTTGAGTTCCGATAAAAAGAAAGTTCTGGAAGCTGTTAATATCGTTCTCGGTAAGGAGGTAAAAAGCGATGCAGACAAAAAAGAGACGACGCCGGATTGAAAGGATTAAAAAATTCATCCGGTTTTTACTATTTCTAAAGCATAATTTCCGCCGGGGAGTTATTGTGCTTGGATGTTTGCTGTTTTTGTCATTTGCCGGATATTTTTCTATCCGCTATGCAGAGGCGGCAGAAGATAAAGAAAATGCAGACATTGTGTTACAAATGCCGGAAGTAGAGCCGGTGAGTGTGAAATTTTTAGGTGAAAAAGATGTGTTAAACAGCAATTTATCAGAAGATATGACATATCATGATGAACAGCTTGGAAAACTGCCGGAAGAAATGAACACTTCTGAAGAAATAGAAGAAGCGGAAAAAAATGCGGCGTCGCATAAAATCGATGAGCCGATATATTTGTCCGATGTTTATGCAGAAAAAGATTCGATTGTTATATTCAAAAGTTTTTATCCGGAGGCATCCGGATATACGTGGGAAATGTACGATGCAAAAGGCCAGCAGTGGGTAAAAATACCGGATGAGGATATCATATGCCGAAATGACGAATTGCAAAGAGAAGTTTCGGTTTTCATTACCAGTGCAGAAAATGAACATGATGGCCTTATGATACGCTGTACAACACTTTTTGACACAAAAGAACCGGTAATCGATATAGCTTCTTTGCATGTTCTTAATAAGAATATCCAGGATATTTCAATAGATGATGATATCACAGTGGAATCCGGACAGTATATCAGTGCTAGCGATATTCCGGTACAAGTGACATATCAGGATGGAAGTGCAGAGGTAATAAAAGGGCTGAACGGAATTTATTTTCTTGATACGGAAGAATCCACAGAAGAATCGACTTCTGTATCGGGTAATCTGATAGAGACGGTTACCACTATTAATAAAGCTTATGAATACACATGGGCAGAGGCGAAAGAAAAGGAAATGACTATCAGATATAAAAGTGCGGATGAATCAGTAGACACATCATTTCATCTGATAGGAAAGGATGTGTCCGCTCCGGTTATTTCACAGCTTACTATCAGTGATTTTGTGGTAAGTAACATAGATACATCTGTTCCGGTAGAGGTAGTAATCCAAGCAGAGGATGACACTACGCCTTATGATAAGTTACAATATGCGTTTTTACCGGATGGAGAAGAACCGGAAGAAGATGCCTGGTATGATAGGGCATCTTTTGACGTTGATATCACGCAAAACGGAACATGGTTAGCATATTGCAAAGATGAGTCGGGCAATATAGCGACAAAAGAAACGGAGATTATTGCAGTAGATAATAAAGCGCCTTTTATATCATTACAGCTTGAAAAAGACGAAGATATCTGGTGCCAGGCAAACTGTATTATTGTAAAAGCGACAGATGCGTTACCTGTAGAGTACTGCTATAGCTGTATTGAGACGGGAGAAGAGAGCGGCTGGATGAAACAAAATAAAAAAGAGATAACACAGAATGGAACATGGAAAGTCATGGTTAGGGATGAAGCAGGGAATATTGCCGAACAGGAAATTGTTGTGAGCAATATTGATAAACAGCCGCCTGTTATCCAGGAAATCAAAGTAAAAGAGTAAAAAAGGAGTTAGGAAAAATGAAAAATAAAAAATTAGGCGTATTAGGCATAACAGCTATGATTTGCTTGCTGTTATTGTCTGGAAAAGTAGTATATGCCTCGGATGGAGAAGACTATATTACTATATCCGTTGCTGCAACGGATGATAATAGCAATCTTAAGTATGCTTTAGATACGGATGACCCGTCTGCTTTTACGGATTCAAATGAGTTTACAATTCCTGCTGGAACGTCGCATACGATTTATGTTAAAGACGTTGCCGGGAATATAACATCACAGAAATATTATCCGGATAATGATGCTGAAGATGCACAGGATGAGGATGGGCAGAAAATTAACATTGATTTGGAGCTTGGAGCTGGAGGCGATAAAGAAATCGATTACAGCGGATACGAATATCTGACAGATGACCCGGTATATCCCGGTACAGGCAGTGTAACTGAAAAAGTAAAGACAGATGGTTCAGATGAGGGCAGTAAAGTTTTTTATACAATTAAAACAAAAGAGGAAGAACCTTTGTATTTAGTCATTGACCAGCAGCGTGACGAAGATAATGTATATCTTCTTGATATAGTGTCGGTTAGTGACCTGCTTGCTTTAGCAAATGGGAGCGGAAAGGCCGCGTCTACAGAAAAAGAAGAGGATAATTTATTAGAGGCATTATCTAAAGAAGATACTGCATCAGATGAAGAACCGGTTAAACAACAGAAATCATCCGGAACGAGTCCGGTCATTATCTTTATTATTATTGCAATAGTGGGCGGAGTTTATTATTACTTTAAAATATATAAAAACAAAAAAGACGAACAAATGGATATGATAGATGATGCGATGGATATGGATGAGTTTGAAGCGGAATCAACAGATGAGGATGATGAGTTGGAATTTAGCTTTGATGAGGCAGAAAAAGAGAAATTTTTAAGAGAGTTAATCGATGATGATGAAGAGGAGTATTATAACGTTGACCCGGAAGAATATGCGACGTCGCATATGGAAGCTAACGAAACGGACGCTCCGGAAACGAGAGACTTAGATTATGGAGAGTTACTCGAAGATTTTGAAAGCGAGGAATTTTAATATGGAATTTTTTCAGAAGTTAAAAGAAAAATTTGGAAATTCATCCGGAAAAAAGGGTATGACTGTAAAAGGCTCAATGATTGTGCTGGCAATAATCATCATAGCCAGTATTATCGTGTTTACAGTAATGTCCTTAGATAAAAGTAAAGGAGCAGAAGCGGTTACATATGATTACAATGTTGCAGAACAGCAGATAGCGGATGCAGTAATGGAATATTTAGCATTATATCTTGAATTACCGGATGAGATATCTGCGCAGATAGCAGATGCAGCAGTGCAGAATTATAACATCATTATAGATTCTAATGTAGATATTGTAAGTGATGACCATACGGAAGCTATTAAACAGCGCATACGTATAGCTATGCTATCTGTACTCGATGATGAGACAGCGGCTGCTTTAACAGATGATAACCTGGATGCGTTAGCTTCAGGGATTGCTTCAATCATCTGGAATACTCTTTTAGAACGGATAGAAGCAGCAACTATGGATGGCAATTATAAAGAAGAATATTTATACCTTTCGGAAAGCATCCAAAATCAAATAAATGAGCTGGAAGAACGGAATATGAAAGTCACAATTCAGGCAAATATTAAAAATAATCCGAATGCAGAGTTGAATGCGGAGACCTTACTTGCAACCGTGGACGGTATGACGGATGAAGAATTGCAGGAGTTAGCTAAGTCGCTTGGTTTGTCTTTAGAAGAATTACAGGCGTTATTGTCATCCACGAATGAGAATCTTAAGGAGAACATCGAAAAAGATTTAGAAAAAGAGTTAGCTGATTTAAAAAAGGAAATTACGAAAGAAATACAGGTTGGGAAGAACACAAACAATACCGGAAGAGATGGCCGGGATGGAAAAGATGGTAAATCCGGAGAAAATGGAGCCGATGGGAAAACTACCTATATTGCATATGCAGATGACCCATCTGGTACCGGATTTTCTTTAACGCCTACTGAAACAAGTAAATATGTAGGAACCTGTATTACTGATGCAAGTAGCCAGCCGCAATCTTATAGTTCATACAGTAATTGGCAGATTTATCGTACATACGTTATAACAACAACAACTGATGAGAATGGCGTGACAACCATGCACATTAATTAAAGGAGGTTTTTATATGAAAATACGAAAAAATTTGGTAATGAGAATGATATCGGCAGCAAAGATTATGTCTACAGCAATTACAATGGCGGTTTTTCCCTCCTATGCAGTGGATGCAGACAATATCAACAGCAGAGGAAACATTATTTTAGAGGACGAAAGCGGAGAAGTGGCTCTTTATGCTTCAGATATCGAGATTTTGCAAGAAGAGTTAGACAATCTGTACTCTGAATTACCTGATACAGTAGCTGACCCCGTATATCCCAGCATACGAAGAGAAAAAATCAAATCATGCGGCATTATTGATTATGCCGGAGGAACTGTGGTGCTGGATTCTACAGACCTCATATATTTAGCAGATGAAATCGATGAATTGGAAGCTATTTATAAGCAGGAAATTTTACAGGCACTTAATGAAATTAATACTTATTATGAAGATTATGAATATATTGTTCATGAAGAAAATACGACAATTTATCCTACCCGGCTGTCATTGGAACAGCTTACTTCCGGAATTTTGAACTCTCAAACAGTAGAGACGGGTACGATAGCGGATAATCTGTCAAAAGAAAAGGGCGCGTGGGTTAATGGTGAATATATCGAGGGAAATGGTGCAGATAACCAAACGGCTTATAACCAAGGATATACAGATGGATTTAATAAAGCGATGGATGGTGTTGATATATCATATGTTTATCATGAACATAACGGGGAACAGTCGGGCGCAGGAACAGGCTGTTATCAAGGTTATCACGTTCATACAAACAGTTGTCCTTACTATGAAAAAGATGAGGGCGAATGCGGCGGCGGTTTTGAATTTCATGACGGATGGTTCTACTGTAAGAGATGCTCTTACGCTGGTGCCGGTCAGCATCCTAATTCGAGTCATCATAGATATAGTACAGAGTATACCTGTGGAAGTCCGTACAATGCCTGGCGCATTGTCTGCGGAAAAACGCCTGGCGTATCAATAGAATCAGCAACGCTGGTGTTCAAATAAGGAGGAAAGGAGGAGGGGTTATGGGAAAGATACTGATTGTAGCGGAAAAGCCGTCTGCCGGAAAAGATATAGCAAAAGTAGTCGGGGCTGAAGAAAGCCATAACGGCTATATGGAGGGTGACAAGTATGTAGTGACTTGGGCAATAGGGCATTTAATAACGCTTAAGCAGCCGCAAGAACATGATGAGAAGTATAAGACATGGAATTTGGAAAATCTTCCAATAGCCTTTCCGGTGTCAGACAGTCTAAAAGTAATTCCGGAATCCGGAAGACAATTTAAAATCATCAAAGACTTAATCCACCGTCCGGATATTGAAAGTCTTATTAACGCCGGTGACGCCGGGCGTGAGGGGTATTTAATCCAAGAATGGATTTATCGTGTAGCTGGCTGCCGACTGCCTAAAAAGGTATTGTGGACAAGTTCATTGACTAGAGCAGGAATACAAGCGGCAATGGATAATTTAAAAGATAATGACCTGCCGGAATTTCAAAGAATTTTAAGAGAAGCGGAGGCTAGGGCAGAGGGAGATTATATCTTAGGATTTAATTATAGCCCGTTGCTGACGCTTACCAGAGCCTACAAACAAAGCTTATCTTATGGACGCTGCCAGACGCCGCTTCTCCAGTTGGTTGCCGTTCGTGACGAAGAAATCAAAAATTTCAAGTCACAGCCATACTGGAATATAGGAGTAACGTATCATAAAGGATTCAAAGGAATCCTAGTTGATGAGGAAGAAAATGCAAGGAAATTTATGGATAAGACGGATGCAGAGGCAGCATTAAAAAGCATCAATGAAAAAGGGCATGTTATTTTGTATGAAACACAGGAAAAAAGCGTCAAAGCTCCTCTTTTGTATAATCTTGCAAAACTGCAGCAAGACATGGGGCGCAAATATAGTTTTTCTCCGGATAAAACACTTGAAATTGCCCAAGCACTATATGAAAAATACAAAATGATATCATATCCACGTACTGACAGTCAGTATTTGTCCATGGATATTTATGACGAGATTGCCGAACATATAAAAAGCTGCCGGTTTGGCTCATTCGCGAAACTAATAGATAAAATAGACTTTTCCGGCATTAAGGCAGATAAAAGTTATTTCAATGATTTAAAGGTTACAGACCATCATGCCTTTATTCCCACCATAAATGATGAAATGGAAGAACGTTATAATTCCTTAAAGGAAGATGAGCGAAAGGTGTTTGATACTATCATTCTATCCCTTATAGCAATATTTTATCCGGATTATTGCTATGAGGCGACAAAAATTATAGTAGAAGTTGGAGGGAAGCACTTTAAATCTACAGGGACAACAATTAAGCAGTTAGGGTTTAAGACATTGTTTCATGAAGAGGAAAAATCGGATGAAAACAGTAATGACTTACAGATTCTTCCTAAAATGTGCAACGGGGATGAAATAACAGTTGATTCGTCTAAAATCATCGAAAGAAAAACTTTACCGCCTAAAAAATATAATGATGAAACGATAATCAAGGTCATGGAGCAGTATAACATCGGTACGAGCGCAACGAGAGCGGAAATCATTAAAAAGCTACAAAACCCCAAGCGGCAGTTTTTAGCCCGTGAAAATGGCAAATACAGTGCCACAGACCTTGGAAAAGAATATATCAGGATAGTTCCGGATGAGTTAAAATCTCCGGAATTAACACAGCAGTTTGAGGATAATCTTCAAAAGGTCAATGCAGGAACATTGAGCAAAGATGATTTTTTAGAAAAACTGCTTCAGGATATTCGGGAAAATATCGTTAAATTTACATCTCATCCAATTCCGGATGAGCAAAAAATCGGGTATACTGCGGTAAAAGCAAGAGAGGACAGTAATCTTGGGAAATGTCCTAAATGTGGCTCTATCGTGAAATCCGGTCAATATGGAGCATATTGCAGTGGACGATGCGGCATGACGGTCAGCAGAATCAGAGGTAAAACGATAACAGACGAACAGGTTACGGCACTTTTAAAAAAGCAGAAAGTATATATAACAGAATTAAAGAAAAGAGAGGGCGGAAATTATTCCGCTTTTTTTGTTCCTATCGGCATAGAACCTTATAGTTATACAACAAATGACGGAACTCAAAAGCAAGGCTATCAATTTAAATTCCAGGTGGAATTTAAGAAAAAGAACTTCCGAAAGTAGAAAAAAGAGATAAGAAAGGGTGAGTACAATAGCACAAGATAATAGAAAAGCAGAAATTAAGGAAATCACAGAGCGCATAGAGACAGGCGTAAAAGAACTATTTGAAAGTGAAAGATATCAAGAATATCTTCAAGTTATGTCCAAATTTCACAATTACAGCTTTAACAATGTAATGCTTATTGCAATGCAGAAGCCGGATGCTTCTCATATTGCTGGATTTTCCGCATGGAAAAATAAATTTGGCCGTAATGTGATGAAAGGTGAAAAAGGAATAAGAATTATCGCTCCATCACCATATAAAATCAAGCAGGAAATGAATAAAATAGACCCTGTTACGAAGCAGCCTGTTATCGGAAAGGATGGGAAGCCTGTTATCGAGGAACAGGAAATCACCATACCCGCATTTAAGGTTGTTTCTGTCTTTGATGTGTCACAGACCGAGGGAAAAGAGCTTCCCTCTATCGGAGCCAGTGAGCTGACCGGGAACGTAGAAAGGTATGCCGACTTCTTTAAGGCAGCGGAGCTTGCCGCACCTGTTCCGGTCGGTTTTGAAAAGATAGGAAGCGGCTCAAAAGGCTACTATTCCCAAATCGATAAGCGCATAGCCATTAATGAGGGCATGAGTGAGTTACAGAACCTTAAAACGTTGATACATGAAATCGCACACGCCAAACTGCATGACGTAGACTTGAATGTACCTTTAGGGGAGCAGGCAGAACGGCCAGACCGCCGAACCCGTGAGATACAGGCAGAAAGCATTGCATACACCGTATGTCAGTATTATGGGCTTGATACTTCCGATTATTCATTTTCTTATGTGGCACAGTGGAGCAGCGGACGGGAGTTAGCCGAGTTGAAAGCATCCCTTGAAATAATCCGCAATACCGTTTCCGACCTGATTAAGGACATAGATAAAAACTTTGCGGAACTGACAAAGGATAAAGAGCAGACACAGGAGAATCAAGAACCGACCGTCACTATCATATGGAGTGAAAGCGACCGCCTGCAGGACGGTGAAGTAATTCCCTTTTCCCGCGCAAATGCCCTTTTCGAGGAGCTGGATGAAGAAAAACATGCCCAGGGCGATTCACGTTATTTTAAAACGAAATTTCAGATTAATTATATGATGGATGGAACATTGCGGCATTATGATGGGCAGCAAGATTTTGGGGATGGAGACGGTTCCCTTATACAACATATCGAAAAGTTCCATTCCTATTATCTAAATAATGAGGAATGGAATAATCATCTTTTACGTACTAAGGGTCAGGAAGCAGTGGAGGAGGATAAGGAACAAAGAACTATGCTGTTAAATGAATTTATTCCTTATCTGAAACTGCATAATAATCTATCTATAATGGAGCAGCTTTCTACAAAAGCACTGAAAGAAAATAGCGACATGGGCGCTTACCATATCGCTATGCAGGAGTATGTTTTTAAATGCCGCAGTATGGTAAATCAAGGAAATTATGAACTGCCGACTGCTCCACATCCCAGAGATTTTAAGACGGAGCTTGAAGCGTACAAAGAACATATCAGGGAGGAAATCGCCCAGGAAGCGGCAGCCGCGGGAATGACTGTAGAGAAATACGCTGCAAACGGTTATGAGCCGTATGATACACTCGCACCATGGATGCCGCCCATGAAAGAAGCTGATAAGTCTGTATTGGAAAAAAGGAACAGAACATCACCAGCAAGGAGAGAATCGGTTATGAGCAAGCTTTCGGTCAATAAAGCAGTAATTGAACGGCGGGAACGTCAAGAAAAAGGCGGTTTAGAACATCAAGAAAGGGGGTGGAGATAAATGAATTTAACATATGAGGAATACTGTTTGATTAAGTGTTTTGACGGAATATCAAAAGAAAGAGAGGAAATAATCGCAGATATGGAGAGTAAATTACCTTATTTAGATGAAGATATGAAAACACTTGCCCAACAAACGCTGAAGAAAATAAAAAATATGATAGATACGGAATTTAATAATGAAATGGAGATTCAAACGTTAATTTTAAATGGAGTAATTAAAATAGGATGGAGCCAGATTTTAAAAATGAATTTAACATATGAGGAATACTGTTTGA
>JAMPCN010000077.1 GCA_023666125.1 Bacillus sp. (in: firmicutes)
CTTTGTTTGTTGTTTTGTGGTGATTCAATTATAACAAAGATTCAGTGTTTTTGCATTTTTTTATTGTGCAGAAAAAATGGGGAAACTCAAATTGTATTATTATTGACGCTGTCATGAAAAAATGATAGGATTTGTAGTATTGACTTTGGGAAAGTTATTAATAGGAGTACATAATGAAAAGAAGCTTATTAATATTTGTTTGTTCCTGTATGCTATTATTATGTGCCTGCGGAAGCAATGCGGAAGAAAAAGCAATACTTCTTGAAGAAGTGACATGGGAAGATTTTGAGAATAGCGCATATACTTCAGGAGAAAACTCTGTTCCGGCGCTTCATTTTTCTTTTAGCAATGGCTCTATAGTGAATAAAGAACTGCCACATTTAGAATTAAGTATAGTAAGAGAAATTGCATATCAGGATATTACAGGCAATGGCACGGATGAAATTATTGTATATAGGGAATTTGTAAATACTGTAAAAGATGGCTATATGTTAATGGATTTTTTCAAAATAGAAGATGATACGGTAACGGAAATTTCGCCATCATCATATATTACGGAATTGAAAGACAATGTGTGGGATACGGAAATAATGGATAATCCTACCGAAGACTATACGATTGCTTTGACAATGAAATCCTATGGCAAAATACGAGGTGTGTCATATACAGATGCCATTATGACGGTCGGCTATAAAGAGAACGGTTGGGAAGTGATACGGCAGCAGAAAATAGCGGATTGGAAACTGGCTTATCTGACTTATCTGTTAGAAAATATGTTGTTTAACGACGATGGCAATCGTTATTGGCTGGCAGATATAGACGGGGATGAAATTCCGGAATTATTTGTTTCTAACAATGATGCGTCGTTTATTGTGTCACTTTTTTCTTACGCAGACGGAACGATAGAAGAATTGGGCGATTTTAATGGGTCGGAGACTGTCATTGACCAGATAACACATCAAACAGAATATGAAAATGGGATGGATTTTGATGATATGTGGTATATATTAGGAAGTGCGGATGACTATCCGTAATTCCTAGCAATCCGCCATCGAAAATATTGTTCGCTTACCGGAAGCGTCTAATAAATGTCCGGCATGAAAATTCAGCCTTATCGCCTGGGTGATATTATCGCTTATGTGATAAGGCTATTTTTACGGAGAAAAATTATGACTTATCAGAAAGGATATGTTTATCATATTAAAGATGAATATTTTTAAAAGTAAACGACCCCAACCTCATGCAAAATAAGGAAAATGGCAATTACCGCCCAACTTTCTACTGTATGCGTGATGAAAAGACATCCTTGCTTTGGCTGGTTCCCCTTAGCAGCCGTGTTGAAAAATTTCAGATGATTTATGATAAACAAATTGAAAAATACGGTAACTGCCTGACCATCGTTATGGGCGAATATGACGGAAATAAGCACAAAGATGAAACGCATTCTACAGCTTCATGCCCGCGGGAAAAAAATTGTTTTTCCCGATATCTCAAGGCTTGAAAATCTAATGTTAAAAGAAACCATGTCCACCAACTAATCTCACGGCGCGCCCGCGTTCCAGACCGCCACATCCACAATCCAGACCGGCTTTTCTCCCTCTGCGGACTGCCTCATCATTGGAATCGTGATTTCACTGCCATCCGCGAAGCGGTAGCGCACCATGGATTGACCGGTCATATCACTCTTTGCGCTGCCCTCTCCCTCTCCGCCTGTCAGGTTGAGGATATGCACGGCAGCCGTCACCGGTTCTTCATATACCGTATTGTCCACGGTGGACATGCCATTTTCATTTTGGTAAATAATCGTGTCGGCAAAACCGTTTTCTATATAATCAACAAATTTATACTCCTCCTGAATCCGGTACGCCTTGTCAAATTCCTCTTTAGAAGAAATACTGTCCATATATTCGAGATTCCCGTCCGCCAGCCGGTATTCTCCGCCGTCTTTGATATAGTATTTTTCCTCTTTCCAAACGGTAATATGCGGGTCGGACGTCCACGCATAATACCATATGTCCGCCTTTTCATTCTCCCAATCAATCGTATAACGGTACGAGTCCGCTATCGCCGCGCCGTCTCTGCTGTAGAAAGCCTCTGCATAGTCCTCAATTAATGCCGCAATTTTCTCCTGTTCTTCTGTTGACGGATAGGATGCTGCCTTTTTATCCGCAAAGTTAAACATAAGCCCCACAGCTACAACCGCAACAGCCCCCACTGCCGCGACTATCACGGCAAAAGATTTATTTTTTATCATAGCTTTTCTTTTCCTTATTCTTTGATTCTATCTAAGAATAACAGATTTCCCCCTGAAACGCCACTTTTTTCTGCCCCTGCTTTATCACGCCGATTTCGTAGCAGTCGTAATATTCCTTGACTTTATCTTCCACCTCTTTTTTATGTTCGGCGGAAACCACGATAATCAGACCGACGCCGCAGTTAAAGGTGGAAAGCATTTCTTCCTGTCCGATATTTCCCGTTTTTTGGATAAAATCAAAAATAGGCAGTGTCTTTATCAAGCTTAAATCAATCTGTGCGCATAAACCATCCGGTATAATGCGGCACAGGTTTCCTTCGATTCCGCCGCCCGTAATGTGCGCCATGCCGTGCGCTTTATCCGCTATCTTTTTTATCGCCTTATAATACGGCGTATGCACTTTCATAACCTGCTCGATAAAAGTTTCCCCCGCTACTTTTTCCAGTTTTATCTGCGGTATTTTATCCATCAGCATTCTGACAAGGGAATAGCCGTTCGTATGCAGTCCGTTAGAGGCGACCGCCAATACTGCGTCGCCCTCTTTTATCTTAGAGCCGTCCACTATTTTCTCTTTGGACATGATACCCGCGATACTGGACGTGAGAATATAAACGCCTTTCTCCACGACCTGCGGCTGAATGGACGTCTCGCCGCCTACCAGCGCACACTCATTTTCCTTGCAGGCTTCGGAAATTCCCTTGACAAAAGATTTTATCGTTTCTTTTTCCGCATTCCCGCAGACAACCGTATCTAATACCGCCAGCGGCTTTGCACCCATGACCGCGATATCGTTTACCAGATGGTTAATCATATCATGGCAGATGGATTCGCAATAGCCGTATTCCATGGCAAGTTTCTGTTTGGAACCCGGCTCCTCCGCCTTTAATACCAGTACCGGCTCGGCTATTTCGGGAAAATCTATATTGTATAAGGATGCAAAAGCGCCGAACCCGTTTAATACCCGCTTATCCTCTGTCTGCAGATAGACTGACATTTCCTTTTTCATGGCGTCCGTATAGGAAATATCAACGCCCGCTTTCCGGTAGGAAAAGTTTTCACTGCTCTTTTCCTGTCCGGCAAGGATTTCATCCACGCTGACATGTAAAAGAGCCGCCAGCTCCACCAACATCTCCACATTGGGCAGCGTGCCGTTTTCCCATTTCGATACCGCCTGAAAAGATACCTGTAAATTCTCCGCCACTTCCGCCTGCGTCATTCCGAATTCTTTTCTCTTACCCACAATAAAATCCGCAATTTTCCTGTTATCCAGCATGATAATCCCCCATTCTGCAATAAGCGAATTTCGCTTTATTACAGTTAGCGTACCATTTATCACACCCCGCCGCAATAACCGGATATTTGAAATTCATATGCAAACTCTACTCTGCGTGGAGTCCCGTTCTAATCCCCATTCTGGAATGTTTTCACGACGAGCGGCAAACCTTAAAATCTGACAATCTCCCCGTTTTTGATTTCTTTGGTGGAAGAAACTATCACCTGGCTTTCGCTGTCAAGCGCGCCCTCTACCGCCACCCAATAGTCGTTCTTATCCAAAACCCTGACGTTGACCTCTTCCACATAATATTCCATGCCGAGAATTCCTTCCCGCTCTTTTACCACATAGACATAGCTTCTGGTATTATCCGAATGCACCGCCAGCGGGGAAAGACAGCAGTTATACTTCTCCCCTGTCTCCGAGTGTTTCATGGTGCCGGACAAGCCGGGCATTCCCGTACCCTCCGGCAGATTGATATAAATATCGTAGCTGCCGGGCATCGTTTCGCTCTCCGACAGGTAATCGACGGTCATCTCGTTTTCCCTGCTGCTGCCGTCAAGCTTTAACGATACCTTATCATTTAAGCCCACATATTTTTTCTGCTCTTTATCAATCATGGTCTTAAACTGGCAGGGAACCTCGTCATCGGCAAGTAACATCACCGCCGAATCGGGAATCCTGCCGCCCACGCTGATATAGACGTCCGTTACCAGCCCGCTTCGCTCCGCTGCAACCTGACCCTCTAAATCCTTAATCTCCTGATATTTTGCTAAATCCTCCCGCAGTTCTGCAAGTTCCATCTGATAGCCGGATAAAGCCGCGTCTATATCCTCAGGCAGTAGAATATCTTCTACTTTTCTTCCCGCGTCTTTCATACTGTTTTCCCGCTGCCATTTCGCGTCCGCTTCCGCATATGCCGCCGACTGCAACGCTTCCTCCAACGCCTGTTTTACGGCTTCATCCTCTTCGCTCCAATGCTCCCCCTTTTCCTCCTGTATCTCTATCTGCGCTTCCAATTCATGCTCCGCTTTGTTGACCTCTTCCGCCGCTCTGCCGACCAGCGTATCTTCGTATCTTGCCAGCGCGTCATAATCTTCTCTGGCTCGCGCCTCCTCTAATTCTTTTTTCTGGCTCGCCAGTTCTTTATTCTGCAAAATAGTATCAACCTGCGTCTGTACCTTGGCTATCTGCGTCTGCTTCTCCTCCATAATGGCGTTTAAATCTTCCATATCCACGCTAAAAAGCGCGTCGCCCTCTTCTATCCTGTCGCCTACCTGCACCATCACCTTATCTATCCGCAGCCCGCTAAGCGCCGTCACCGGAACTTTGTCTCCGGCAATGACAATCCCCTCCGCTTCCACGATATGCTCTATATACTTCTGGTCTATCTTCTCCACGGACACAACCGGCAGTCTGGAAGCGTATATGCTCTTGGATATCACCGTGCAGAGCCACATAAACCCCATAAATATCAAAAAACCCGCGATAATTTTCTTTTTTCTCATCTCCCTTACACATCCTTTCTCTTCTCATTATCGCAAATCTAACAACTATGAAGAATGCCGCATTTTAGGCATTCTTCGGCATGAAACATAGTGTCTTTTAGCGAAATGCCCTCTGGCATGAGCTTTAGAGACACTTTTCATGCTATTCTTTTAAGCCGGAGAAAATAATTCCCTGCTCCAGATAATCCTGCCCCCAGACAAACACAAACACCGCCGGAATCAACGTAATAATAGACGCGCCGAAGGCGTAGCCCGCCTGCGCCCATGTGATTTCAGGCAGATACAGCGAAAGCGGCCATAACGCCTTATCTTCCAGAAACGCCATCGGCTGCTCCATCATATTCCAGTATTCCAAAAAGCCCAGCACCATCGCCGATAACAGCCCGCTCTTTCCAAGCGGCAGCCCAATCTTGCGGAAAATGGTAAATTCTCCGGCGCCGTCAATCCGCGCCGCCTCGAATAACTGCATAGGGATTGCGCGAAAACCCCCATAGGACAAAAATACGGGGAACGTGGAAAATACCGCCGGCAGAATCACCGCTTGATAAGTATTTAACAATCCCAGCTTATTTAATACAAGATAGCTGGAAAGCATCGTCACCTGAAAAGGCATCAGCATCAATACGACATACAGGGCAAAAAGCGCCCGGCTGCCTTTTACCTTATAAACCGCAAACGCCCATGCCGCCGGTACGCCCACTAAAAGCTGCCCCGCTAAGATACAGCCAACCATTTTTATCGAGTTCCAGAACAGCACAAAAAACTGCGGCGTTAAAAACAGCAGTTTTCCGTAATTTTCAAACGTGGGATAATCCGGCACTAACTTCCAGCTTACAAAGTCCATGCTCTCCGCAAAAATTGGCGACAAGTACTGTCGCAGTTCCCCGTTTCCCATGACGGAACCCGTCACCAGCAAAACTATCGGCAGACATACAAACACCGTCGGCAGCAGGAGCAGAATCGTTGTTATCTCTTTTTTTATGTATTTTATTTTTATATTCATCTTTCCCTGCCCCTTTTCAACTTACTCTGCATCCCATAACCGCTGCAGCAACATAATCACCACGAACAGAAAACCGCCCACGCAGACTGCCGCCGCCGCCATTTTATCGAAGTCAAGATTCACAAACCAATTATTAAACAAATGCTGCAGCAGATAGATATCCTGCTCCGGGTAAGACCCCGCCACCAGATACGCCTCTCTGTATATCTTAAAAGAATTGAGGAAAGAGAGGATAACGATGGTATAAAGGCTCCCTTTTAAGTTGGGCAGTATGATTTTGATAAAACTCTGCCATTCGGATGCGCCGTCCACTCTTGCCGCCTCTATCATTTCATTGGAAATCCCTAAAATCCCGGCGAGCCATAATACCACCGTATAGCCCGTATTTTTCCAGACATAGCTGAATACCAGCACCCAGAAAGCCGCGCCGCTTCCCAGATAATCCGTATGCACTTCCCCCCACCATCCGGTCAGCTCCCCTATCCGGCTTAAAAACAGATTTAAAAAACCCTGCCTGTAAAAAGCCATTTTCCATACAATAACTATCGTTGCCGTCGGCATGGCAAGCGGGAACAGATACAGGGATTTGATAGTTCCCGCGCTTTTCATCTTACTAAGCGGCATAGCGATAATCAGACCGACGATAACCAGTATGGGAATGCAGACAAGCGTAAAACGAATCGTATTTTTAACCGCTAATACAAATGCCTGATTGGTAAAAATCGTCCGATAATTCTGCACGCCGTTAAACTGATTGGTTACCGCCGTCGTAAAGGAGCGGCGGAACACATCCAAAAAAGGAATCAGCACAAAGACCAGCACTCCGCAAAAACTGGGCGCTAAAAACAGGAAAAACGCTCTTTGCAGTTTTCTATTCCGCCATGTAAAGTGAAACTTTTTTCTCAATCGCGCTCACCGCCTCTTCCAAACTCTGTAATCCCTGCATATAGGCAAGCCCCTCTTCGTATACGGCATCTTCCAGTACATCATTTGCGTAATACGCCGTGTCCGCCGCCTTCATATATTCCGTATAAGCCGCAATCTCTTCATCATCCGGCCAATAATAATTCAGCGTAATTACCGTTCCATCGTATCCGTCCGTCATGACGGAACCCCACTTTCCGTCGCCGCCTACATCATCCGGCATGGTAAGCAGCTTTGCAAAAACGGCTTTATTCACCGGCAGACCTCTTTGCTCCAGATAGGACTGCGTCTCTTCGCCTAAACACGTTTTCAAAAAATCCTCCGCCAGTTCTTTCTGTGTGGAAGCGGCATTGACGCCCAGCAGCGTCTTAGCCCAGAAAACATTTTCGCACTGTCCTTTCATCGACGTCCATTCGACATTCTCAAAACCTGTCTTTTCTCCAATAGACGTCACTTGAATACATTGAAGCGCACCCAATAATATCCTGTTATATCCGCCTGCATAATTCAGGATATTGACGTTCGCCATTCTTGTATAATCCGAATCCTCAAAAGATGCCACGCCATTATATAATTCATAACTTTCCGCCACGCTTTGGTAATTATCAATGACTTTCTCCGGAATGCCGTCCATCTGCGCGTCATAGATTCTCTTTGTCTGCTGTAAAAATTCTTCTACCGCGCTTTTATCCAATTCGCCTGACTCCGTCATCCATGCGGGCATACAGGTCATGGCAAATAAGTGCATAATGCTCTTTTCCGAACACAGTCCAAGCAAATCCTGCTCCGGGTTGTCCTCACGCAGTTTTTCCATCATATCCGCCATATCCGTTAAATCATTGACGCCGGAAAGGTATTGTTTGTCCGCCAGCATAAACGGAAGCTGCGCTTCAGCGGGAACGGTATAGAGCTGTCCGTCCGTTTTCATGGCGTCTACGATATTGCCGAATAGTTCTTCCTCCCCGCTAAGCGAGTTTATCAGAGGCGTTAAATCCATCAAAAGCCCTTTTTCGATATAGGAATCCATCGGCATGTTGTCAAGTACCAGAACATCCGCTCCCTCTCCCGCTATAATCTTCGTGTTCAGGCTTTTTAAGGCGTCCTCTTTCGTAACGGAATCATTCCCGCTCATGCCGCATTCAAATTCAATATAGACATTCGGATTCTGCGTCTGATACAGGTTAATTGCCTGTCGTACCAATTCGTTATCTTTCAGCGCATAGACACGCAGTATTTCTCCCGGCACGGTAGGAATGTCGGGGTCATAGGTATAATGTATCGCTTTTCCGCCTGCAAATAACGCCAGAAATTCATTATTTTCCAGAGCCAGCATCCCCTGCAGCGCATTGGCCGGACTGCCAAGACTGCAAAGTTTTCCGTCGATAAGCTGCTCCATCACGCTGCCCCCCAGAACATGACGATACAGGCCCTTCTCGCCTGCCAGATAAATGATATCTTCTTCCCCAAAAAAGAAAAACAAATCATAAGTATCCATGCCGGAGTCTTGCCTGTCCTTATAATTTTCCGAGATAAAATCGTCTAAAATTTCATCTTCGATATATTCTTTTTTCTCCATGTCGTAGAGCATCAAACCGCTATAACCATAGCCGTCCATCACCATCAGGTTTCCCTGAAACTGTATCAAATCCGGATGCCCTTCCTCCACCATCAAAAACAGTTCGCTGCTGCCGTCCTCCTTTACCTCATATATATTGGAAGTTCCCCTCGTCGTCACAAAAATTCTGCCGCTGTCCGCGATATAGACCTCATCCAGATAAGCGTCGTCCTCCGTCAGCGCAATATCAATAGGGATTTCCGTATTGTCAGGCTTGATGATAAGAAGCTGCGGATTTAATGCAATTTCCTCCACGCTGTCCGTATCTTCTGCACTCCCCCCGCCGTCCAAAGTTTCCACATCTTCCGCGCTCTCTCCGCCGTCCGAAGTCTCCGCATCTTCTTCATTCGCCTGATAGATAATAGCGGTCGTATTGTCAGCGCCTATCGCAATATTCATAATATAGACGCCGTCCTCCATCATCTTCGTGCGCCATCTCCTGCTGTCCGTCATCCAGACCGCTCCGTTATCTCCGGTTTTCATAAAATTCGACCATGTATCGGAGATGACCAGATTGCCGTTCGCCAGCCTGTACAGCCTGTTTCCGTCGCCGGAGATTTTACCCGATAAGTCGGAAACCTCCTCCACATAACGCCCCATCGCTTCTGAAGAAGTTCCGCTGCTTCCCCCGCTGCCGTTCTGCGAACCTCCTCCGTCGCCCGCGCTGCCGCAGGCGGTGATGGAGGATAGCAGCAGCAAAGACGTTACCGCCATTGCCGCTATCCGGCTTACCTTTCCTTTTTTATTTCCTCTCTTTCCACTTCGCACTCCCACTTCAAGAACCTGCCTTTCTCTATTAGAACTTCTTTTTGCCCTGTTATTCGGACAGATACAACTTCGCTTTCTTCTCAATGTTATCCGCCGCCTCTTCCAAACTTCTTGCGCCCTGCAGATATAAAATACCCTCCGCATACACGATATCCTCCAGCGTCGCATTTTCCATATACGCCGTATTTACCGATTCGATACACTCCCTCAGTCTTGCCAGCGCTTCCTCATCCGGCCAGTAGGAAACGTATTCCACTTCGACGCCATCCCCGCGTGAACTGCCCTGCCAAAGATAGGAGCCGTCCTCGCCGACCCAATCCGGCGGCGTGGTAAAGATTTCCTCAAATACCGCTTTATTCACCGGCAGTCCGTAAAACAACGCGCTCTGGTTTTCCCTGCTAAAGCAAAGGTCGATAAAATCCTGCGCCTCTTTCGTATGAGACGACGCCGCATTGACGCCAAGCAGCGTTTTCGCAAAAAATACATTGCTGCTCTGCCCGTCCATCACTCTCCAATCGCTGTCCTCATAGCCTTTTACCCTGTTTAAAGAAATCACGTCGGCATAACTGGAAATATTATTTACTGTACCCTGCATGAACTGCGAATAACCTCCAACATAATCCATCGCATCCAGACTTTCCCTTAAATAAATAGAATCCTCTCTTTTTTCTCCAAAACTTTCCATCCAGTTATCGTTTCCGATAATATAATCATTTAATATCTCTTTCGGAGCGTCATCCATCTGCGCATGATAAATCCTGTTTATCTGTTCTAAATACTCCGTAATTGCCGTCTTGTTCAAATTCCCATCCGCATCCGTCCATGCGGGAACGCATACCATAGCGTAAAAACGCAGAAACATTTTTTCCGTACAAAGATTCATTAAATTTGCCTGCGGATTATCACGGCGAAGCGCCTCCATCATATCCGCAATGCCCTCTAAATCATTAGCATCGGAAATATAACTTTCCCTGCCCGCGATAACCGCAATCTGTATCTCACATGGCATCGCATAGACGCCGCCCCGCATCTTCATCGCGTCCACAATATTTCCAAACAGCGCGTTCTCCCCTTCCAAACCATTGATAAAAGATGTTAAATCCATTAAAAATCCTTTTTCTATATAAGAATCTATCGGAAGATTATCGAGTACCAGAACATCCGGTCCCTCTCCCGCCATAATTTCCGTATTCAGCTTTTTCAGCGCATCTTCTCTTGTGAGGGAGCTTCCCTGCGTCATGCCGACTTCATATTCCAGAAAAACTTCAGGGTTTGCCGCCTGATATAAGGAAACCGCCTGCTGAACCGTGGAGTTTTCTTTCAGGCTGTAGACTTTCAATCTCTCGCCCGGTACGGTCGGCATATCCGGGTCGTATACGAATTTAGCCAATTTACCGCCGCCAAAGAGCGCCAAAAATTCATTGTTATCCAATAATAACACCGACTGTATCCGGTTCGCCGGATTACCGAACGAACAAAGCTTGCCGTCTATCACCTGCTCCATGGCGCTGCCGCCTATGACATGGCGGTGCAGTCCTTTTTCTCCGGCGACATATAAGATATTTTCTTCTCCCGGAAAGAAATACATCTCGTAACCGTCGTCCATATTAAACAGATTGCCGCCCTGATAATCCGTTTTGACAAAATCGGCGAAAACTTCATCTTCTATGTATTCCCCTTTTTCGATATCGTAAAAGAGGGGCGTCTGATAGCCGCTGCCGTCCATCATAAGCAGATTCCCCTGAAACTGCATCAGCCCCGGCTTTCCCTCCGATATGGTAAAAGCCTCTTCGCAGCTTCCGTCTTCTTTTATCTCATACAGACTGTCGCTGCCCAGCACGGAAACAAACATCCTACCGTTCTCCGCTATGGCGGCAGTGTCCGGATAAAGTTTATCCGCTGTCATCGGGATTTCCACGGGAATCTCTGTGCCGTCCGGCTTTATCAGTAAACATTTCTGTCCGTATTGCCCGTCCGCGCCATAATCACTATGGATAACTATAATGGTGCGGTCCGCTCCGACCGCCGTATTCATAACGGTTTTACCCTCCGCTATGAGCCTGTCGCGCCATGCGGATTTATCTTCTTCCCATGTATCTCCGTTATCTTTTGAGGTTAAAAACGCATTCGAGCTGTCCGTCAGCAGAATACTGCCATCCGCTAAACGATACAGTCTGTTCCGCCATCCGCTGACGCGTTCCGATAAATCCGTTACGGTTTCCACATAACGCCCCATCGCCTCCGCCTCTGCGTTTTGCTGCGCGTCCGCCGTATCTTTTGTATTTTCCCCATTTTTGTCCGTACCGCTTTCTTTTGTGCCACTGATGCTGCTGTCCGCATCGTTCATGCTGTTTTTATTTCCTGCCGCATTATTTCCGCAGCCGCCAAGTATTGTCATAAGCAGCGCAAACATCAACACTATCGTTAGTTTTCTTTTTATTTTCATTTATAAACTCCTTTCTTATTCCGCGATATATAGCGCAACTTTTTTCTCAATGCTCTCCAGCGCATTTTCCAGACTCCGGGAGCCCTCCAGATAAGCTGCGCCCTCTTTATAGACCGCCTCTTCCAGCAAATCATCCTCTATATAGGGAATGCGCACAGATTCTACCCAGCTTTGCAATCTTTGCACATCCTCTTCACTCGGATAGTAAACCTGTAAATTGATGATATTGCCATCCTCATCCATCATTCCCATATCGCTGTATATATCGTTTGTATCCGCCGCTTGCCTTTCGCTTGTAACAGCCTCAAACGCCGCCCTGTTGACCGGCAGCCCGCCAAAGAGTGACGACTGGTTTTCTTTTCCTAATAAAAGCATCAGAAAATCTTTCGCCTGTTCTTCATTTTCGGAAACCGCGCTGATGCCCGCCAGCGTTTTTGCACAGAAAATATCCGGGCTTATCAATACGGCTTCACAGTCTTTATATTCCGCCATCTTCTCCATAGAGGCCAGCACCGCATACTCAAAATCCCCGTTTAACGTGCCAAACGCCAGTTCCCTAAGTCCTGTGATGTAATCTATATAATTCACGCCCTCCCTTATCCAGTCGGACTCGTTATCCAGACTGAATCCATAGATTTCTCTATACATTTCGCTTAAATCATAGTATCTGTCGATTTTTTCTTCGCCCAGACTCTCCATCTGCGCGTCATAGATTCTTTTTACCTGTGTCAGATATACGCTGAGTGCGTCTTTGTCCACTTCCCCTTTATCCGTTTTCCAATACGGCACGGCAATCATGCCAAAAAGCCTCATTATACTCTCTTTGGTGCAGAATCCGCATAAATCTTCTCCCGGATAATCTTCCCTCATACGTTCCATAGCGTCGGCGATTTTTTCCAAATCCGTCATCTTTGAAACATAGTCCTCTTTACCGAACACTACCGGCAGTTGTATTTCGCATGGTATTTCGTATATTTTATCTTCTGTGCGGAACGTCTCTACGATATTTTCAAACAGCGCATTCTCCCCGTCCATATCTTCCACAAGCGCACCAATATCCTGTAACAGTCCTTTTTCTATGTAGGAATCTATCGGAAGATTATCGAGGATAAATACGTCAGGACTTTCTCCCGCCGCGATTTTCGTATTCAGATTTTTTAAGGCGTCCTCCCTTGTAATAGAGCCTTCGCCCTCCATGCCGATTTCATATTCCACGAATACATCAGGATTTGCCGTCTGGTACAGCGTAATTGCCTGTCTTAAGGTTTTGTTATCCTCTAAGCTGTATACTTTTAACTTCCCGCTCGGAACGGTGGGAATATCCGGATTATAAGTAAAGCGGACAAGTTCCCCGTTGGTAAAAATCGCCATAAACTCGCTGCTGTTTAACATCACCATACCGCGCAGCGCATAAGAGGGGTTGTTAAAAATACTGAGCGAACCGTCAATGACCTGCTCTATCGCGCTGCCGCCGATAACATGGCGGTGCAGTCCTTTTTTACCCGCCAGATACAATACGTTTTCCTCACCCGTAAAAAAGAACATATTATAGAAGCTGCCGCCGGTATTATTCGACCTGTCCGCATAATTTTGTCTGATAAAGTCGTTTAACACGTCGTCCTCGATATATTCCCCTTTTTCCATATCATAAAGTAACAGCTCGTCGTATTCGTATCCGTCTATTATCATGAGTTGGTTCTGAAACTGAATCAGCGTCGCCTCCATTTCCAGTTCCAGAAAAAGTTCACTGCTGCCGTCTTTTTTTATCTCATATATATTCGGAACGCTTTCGTATGTACTCAATGTACTGACAAAGATTCTGCCCGAATCAGCTATCCATATCCTGTCCGGCGTCTCACCCTCCGCCAGATTCATTTGAACTGATACCTGCGTACCGTCCGCTTCCACTATCATGACTTCCAGATTTTCTTCAAACGGATTGTAATCTTTGTCGTTTCTATCCTGCACCAGCGTATCATAAATAATGCCGACGGTATTATCCTTTCCTATCGCCAAACTTCTGACCGCATTATTCTTTTGTATCTGCTCCGTCCAGTCTCTTGTCTCGGTTGCCCAGGACTCCCCGCCGTCTTTCGTTACCATAAACATATTATTGGCTATATCGGCAAGGATAAGACTTCCGTCCTCCAATACATAAATACCGTTTGCATAACCAATGCTTCCCGACATATCGAAAGTTTTTTCCACATACCGCCCCATTGCCGTATTTTCCGACGGAGATTCTTTTTCCTTGCCGCTCTGCTGATTCTCTATGGAAGTTTTAGAGGCATTGTCGGTAAGCGTCTTACTGCCGCACCCGCCAAGCGATACGGACAGCATACTAACCGCTAATAACGCCGCCAGTATCTTCTTTCTTTTCTTCATTTCTATAACCACGCCTTTCCTCAGCCTGCGAGTCTGCGCCATCAGGCACAAACTTTTCTCCTCTGTTTTAGTCTGCATTACCGGTAATTTGCTATATACCATCATAACAGCCTTATCTCTAAATAATCTCTAAAAAATAGAAAATATTTTTTAAGAAACGTGCTATAATTGATAAGTAAACTGGATAACAAGGAGCCTTTATCATGACGCATAGAGAAAAAAGACAATATTTAATCCAAGAATTACTGGCGGAACTGCCGCAGTATCAGGATATGGAAATACCGGATAACGACGAGGAGCAAAAAAGGCTTCTGCGGACGTTGATGAACATCCGCTCCCCACGTCCGATAAGCGGGGAATTTCTCAAAGTACAGGATGAATATTTAAGCGAAGTCGTCACCCAAAAAGGCATTACCGACAGCGCAGACCTACCCGCGTCCGCAGTCGATAACCGCCTTCTCCTCTGGCGCGGCGACATCACCACGCTAAAGATAGACGCGATTGTAAACGCCGCTAACAGCGCGCTTCTTGGCTGCTTTGTTCCCTGCCATTCCTGCATTGACAATATCATCCACAGTATCAGCGGCGTCCAGCTTCGTCTCGCCTGTGACGAATTAATGAAAGCGCAGGGACATGACGAACCGACAGGCAGGGCGAAAATCACGCCCGCCTATAATCTTCCGTGCCGTTATGTACTGCATACCGTCGGTCCGATTGTGTCAGGCTCTTTAACCAAAGAACATTGCAGACTGCTTGCGGACTGTTATCGCTCCTGCCTGCAATTAGCTTCTGATAACGGCTTAAAAAGCGTTGCTTTCTGCTGCATTTCTACGGGTGAATTTCATTTTCCACAGGAAAAAGCGGCTGATATCGCCATACGGACAGTGAAAGATTTTCTGCAGGATAATTCGCAGATAGAAAGAGTGGTTTTTAATGTGTTTAAGGGGGAGGATTATGATATTTATGCGAAAAGATTATCATAAAAAATTTTTCATTCCCTATAATCTAATATGGTAAAGCATGCCGATACATTAAATATAATTCCAATTTTATGAGGAAATTGGATGTATTTGTTGTACTCACGTATTACAAAAATCAAATAGGGATGGTAACACAATATGGTAATACAACACAACATGTCGGCCATGAACGCCAATCGAATGTTTCTAAGAAATGATGAACAGAATGCAAAAGCGTCCGAAAAACTTTCATCAGGATATAAAATTAACCGCGCGGCGGATGATGCCGCCTGCCTTGCTATTTCCGAAAAGATGCGCCGTCAGATTAGAGGTCTGACGCAGGCATCCGCCAATGCGCAGGACGGTATTTCTTTCGTACAGATTGCAGACGGGGCAATGAACGAAATCCACGATATGCTGCACCGGGGAACGGAACTTAGCATCAAAGCCGCTAACGCCACTCTGACGGATGACGACCGCTCCTATATTCAACAGGAGATAGCGCAGTTATTAAAAGAAATCGACAATATCACGGACAAAACCATTTTTAATGAAATAAGAGTGTTCCAACAGCCGGAGGAAATCACGGAGGATGTTGTCTATCGGGGAAAACTTCCCTCCTGGACGCCCTATACGACATCCGGAAACATGAATGGCACTTATACAACGCAGGAAACGTATACCATTACCAAAACCGATAATACTACTACGCCGCCTACCGTAACGACCAGAACAGGCACAGCCGATGTGGATCATGCAGCCGCAACGATAGATTTTAGTAGTTTTACCGGTACGGCACAGCAGATAGCAGACCTGATAGGGAACGGCTTTCATGCGACATGTTGTACCTGCGACCGCCATTACAGTATCGAATTTACGGAAGGAACCGCCGCCCGCAGAGAAATAAGCGGCAAGCACTATATTTTTAAAATAGGAATCGATGGCTGTACAAACGCCGCAGATTTAATACAGCGTATTATAGACGGAACAAACAACGGCAATCCGAACAGCCATTATACAAAATTCGCAAAAGATACAACCAATCCGAATGTACTGGTTATATATGAGAACCGCTCCAAAAACGCATCCAATAATGAAATTCTTACGAAAAGCGGTCAAACTGCCTTGCAAAGCGGCGAAACCTTAAGATGGAATTCCTGGACAGGAACAGGGGCGGGTTCCCATAATACCACACCCAAACCGAATCTGGGTCGTGGACTGTTTGCACCCGGCGTTGCCTCTGAACCCGTCGATGAACGTTATATCAGCATCGAGTTACAGATAGGCTCCGAATCCGGACAGCATCTGAAAATCGACCTTCCCAATGTATCCTGCAAGATACTGGGAATTGCAGGCGCAGATGTCAGCACGGTCGGCGGCGCAGATGATGCCATTATCATGTTTAAAGGCGCAAACGAATACGTCAGCGGAGAGCGAAGCAGAATGGGCGCATATCAGAACCGTCTGGAGCATACGATAAAGAATCTGGATAATATCGTAGAAAATACGCAGGCAGCGGTATCCCTGATTCGTGATA
>JAMPCN010000078.1 GCA_023666125.1 Bacillus sp. (in: firmicutes)
ATAATTCACTAAAAAAGTAAAGTTATTTTGATTTATCAAAATAACTTTACTTTTTTAATGAAACCATTCGTAAGAACTTGCAACTTCCAAACTCTAGTGATATACTGAATCGTCA
The DNA here is from genome assembly GCA_023666125.1 of Bacillus sp. (in: firmicutes). GTDB lineage: Bacteria > Bacillota > Clostridia > Lachnospirales > Lachnospiraceae > UBA3282. The sequence goes on from JAMPCN010000078.1 coordinate 116, forward strand.
GGTTAAAAATCCGATAATTGTGAACTTCATATTCATCCGGAGGATTAATCTATGGAAGGGAGCCAAGTTATAAAATGAACACAACACGCGAAGATGTAAGAAACATCGCCATTATCGCCCATGTAGACCATGGTAAGACGACTCTGGTCGATGAACTTTTAAAGCAAAGCGGTGTATTCCGTGAAAATCAGGACGTGGCGGAACGCGTCATGGACTCCAACGATTTGGAGCGTGAACGCGGCATTACCATTTTATCAAAAAATACAGCCGTTATGTATAAAGACGTAAAAATCAATATCATCGATACGCCCGGACATGCCGATTTCGGCGGTGAAGTAGAGCGCGTATTAAAAATGGTGGACGGCGTCGTCCTTGTCGTGGACGCCTTTGAGGGTCCCATGCCGCAGACAAAGTTCGTATTAAAAAAAGCGTTGGAACTGGATTTATCCGTTATCGTCTGCATCAACAAATGCGACCGTCCGGAGGCAAGGCCCATTCAGGTGGTAGATGAAGTGCTGGAACTTTTGATGGATTTGGATGCTAATGACAAGCAGCTCGACTGTCCTTTCGTCTATGCGTCCGCTAAAACCGGTACGGCAACCACACAGATTACCGTAAAAGGCAAGGATATGACGCCTTTATTTGATACGATTTTAGAGCATATTCCCGCGCCGTCCGGCGACCCCGAAGCCGGTACGCAGGTACTTATCAGCACGATAGATTATAACGAATATGTAGGACGCATCGGCGTCGGCAAGGTGGATAACGGCAAAATCTGCGTCAATCAGGACGTTGTCATCGTCAACCACCATGAACCCGACAAATTAAAAAAAGTAAAAGTCAGTAAATTATACGAATACGACGGACTAAATAAAGTAGAGGTAAAAGAAGCCGGAATCGGCTCCATTGTCGCCATCTCCGGTATTTCCGATATTCATATCGGCGATACGCTCTGTTCCCCGGAATCCCCTAATCCGATTCCGTTCCAGAAAATTTCGGAGCCGACAATCGCCATGCACTTTATCGTCAACGACTCCCCGCTCGCGGGACAAGAAGGAAAATATGTGACAAGCCGCCATCTGCGCGACAGACTGTTTCGGGAATTAAATACGGACGTTTCCCTGCGTGTGGAGGAAACGGACACGACGGAAGCTTTCAAAGTTTCCGGGCGCGGCGAACTGCATTTATCCGTTCTTATCGAAAATATGCGCAGAGAGGGCTACGAATTTGCAGTCAGCAAGGCGGAAGTTTTATATAAAACGGATGAAAACGGTAAAAAAACCGAACCGATGGAACTGACCTATGTGGATGTTCCCGAAGAATTTTCCGGTACTGTAATTGAGAAATTAAGCCAGAGAAAAGGCGAACTGAAAAATATGGGACAGGCTTCCGGCGGCTACACCCGTCTGGAATTTTCCATTCCTTCCAGAGGTCTTATCGGCTACCGCAACGAATTTATGACCGATACCAAGGGTAACGGCATTATGAACAGCGTTTTCGACGGCTACGGCCCCTATAAGGGTGATATCCAGTACCGCAAACAGGGTTCTTTGATTGCCTATGAGGCAGGAGAAGCCATCACATACGGCCTTTATAACGCACAGGAACGCGGTACGCTCTTTATCGGCCCCGGCACGAAAGTATATTCCGGTATGATTGTCGGGCAGAACGGACGCGGCGAGGATATCGAGTTAAATGTCTGCAAGAAAAAGCAGCTTACCAACACCCGTTCCTCCAGCGCAGACGAAGCGCTGCGGCTGACGCCTCCCAAAGTTTTAAGCTTAGAGCAGGCGTTGGAATTTATCGACACCGACGAACTTTTGGAAGTAACGCCGAAAAACTTACGCATTCGTAAGAAAATTCTCGACCCGACACAGAGAAAAAGAGCCGCCATCTCGGCGGCTGCCAAAGCCAATTCATAACATATGTTATATATCTAAATACCTAACGCGATAGTCGCAATTCTAAAATAGATTAAAAGAGAAATCGCATCCACGATTGTGGTAATGAATGGACTCGCCATCACGGCCGGGTCCATTCCTATTTTCTTCGCAATCATCGGCAGCGTGGAACCTACGATTTTCGCCACAATAACGGCTAAAAACAATGTCAGGCTGACAACGAGCGCCACCTGCATACCTACTCTTTCCACAATTAACATCTTGACGATATTACATGCCGCAAGCGTCAAACCGCATAAAACAGCCGTGCGTATTTCTTTCCAGATAACGGTCAGCCAGTCGCTAAACTGAATCTCATCCAAGGACAGTCCGCGGATAATAATCGCGCTTGCCTGCCCGCCCGCATTGCCGCCGGTATCCATCAACATCGGAATAAATGCGGTCAATACCACATACTTACTTAACGCATCTTCAAAAGAGGAAATAATCTTTCCCGTAAAAGTCGCGGATATCATCAACAGTAAAAGCCACGGAATGCGCTTTTTCCACGCTTCAATAACACCTGTTCTCATATAGGGCTTATCCGACGGCACAACAGCGGCCATCTTCTCGATATCCTCCGTTGTCTCTTCTTCCAGAATATCGACAACGTCATCGACCGTAATAATGCCGACCAGCCTGTCTTCATTATCTACAACGGGCATAGAGGTGAAATCGTACTTCTTGAACTGCCTTGCCACCTCTTCCTGGTCCATCGTCGTATGCAGGGAAATAATATTTTCGTGCATAATATCGCCTATAATCGCATCCGGCGGACTAAGCAGCAGATACCGGAGCGCAACCGTTCCCACAAGCGTCCTTCTTTGGTCTAACACATAACAGATATTGATTGTTTCACTGTCCACGCCGACTTTACGGATACGTGCTATCGCTTCTTCCACGGTCAGCGTTTCCTTTAAGTCCACATATTCCACGGTCATAATGCTGCCCGCGGAGTCCTCCGGATAGCGCAGCAGATGATTGACGTCTCTTCTTGTCTCCGGACTGGCATGTGCCAACAGTTTTTTTACTACATTCGCCGGCATTTCTTCCAAAAGGTCGGTTGCATCATCCGCCATCAGGTTATCAATAATGCCCGCCGCGTCGCGTTCCGACAAAGAAGTGATAATATACTGCTCCGTCTCGATTTCCAGATAGGAAAATACATCCGCGGCCATGTTTTTGGGCAGGATACGGAACAGCTTTAGCAAATCGTCTTTTTCCAGTTCTTCCATATAGGAGGCAATATCCGCCACGTTAAAACCCGTCACAAACTGTCTTAACTTCAAATACTGTCCCGTTTTCAATAATTCCAAAATTTCTTCCATACCAGCATCCCTGCCTTTCCTGCGCCGTGTTAAAGCGTTCTGCCCTCTGCGATATAATAAAGGCTTTCTGCTTTTTCTATCCGGGCTTTTCCCGCCGTTGCCTCCGTCACTTCCTTAATCAACGCTTCACTCTCCTCATAAGGAACCTTAATCTGAAACGATACGTCCTGCGCATACTGCGCGTCCTCTATCATAATCTTTCTTAATCCCATAATATATTGTATTTTGCCGATTCCGTTATAATCCGTTGTAATTTTATAACAGTTTCCATATATCATCACGCCAATCCGGCTTGCCGCCACTCCCGCCTGCGCCGCCTGCGTATAGGCGCGCACCAGTCCGCCGGTTCCTAAAAGCGTGCCGCCGAAATACCTTGTCACCACGATAACGGCGCTACGAAGCCCGATACCGGATAACACCTCCAGAATCGGCTTTCCTGCGGTTCCTGACGGCTCCCCGTCATCCGAAAAACGTGCAAGCTGCGCTTTCTCCCCCAGTATATAAGCATAACAGTTATGTCTCGCGTCCCAGTATTTTTTCTTCATTTTCTCAATAAACGCGGCTGCTGCTTCTTCCGTTTCGACCGGGCTGACATTTGCTATAAAGCGCGACTTTTTTTCCTCGATTTCTCCCGTACCGCCCTCTATGACGATTTTATAGGGTTCTTTTTTACTTTCTGCCTCCATATGCTCCGATTTCCGTCCTTTTTCATGTCCGCTTCTTATCTTAACATAAGCCGGAATAAAAGTGTATAAAATTGTGAACAATTCTTAATATGTTCTTAATATGGAAGAAAAATCCTTTATTTGAGGAATGATATTTGATATAATAAATTAAAAATATGTTCTATATAAAAGAGGAGATTAGTGTGAAAAATCACACTGATGTGCTGATTTTTCACACGGCAATTTGTGCCGGAACGTCACAAATATGCCCTGATGGCAGACGCAAATTTGAAATTTGCGTCGCCCCGTCGCAAATGCTCCGGAATGGAGATTATTATGAATTATGGAAAAAGAGGCGTCCGCAAGAAACAGAGGGCGCTTAACGCGAAAGGCGTCAAGTGGGGGAAAAAGCTGGGCTTTACCTTTATTCAGGTATTGCTGCTTTTTTGCATTTCCGGAGCCGTCGTCGGCGCAAGCGCCGGAATCGGCGTTTTTAAAGGCGTGCTTGCTACAGCCCCTGATATTGGCAATATTGATGTTACGCCAACGGGTTTTTCTACTTTCGTATACGATATAGAGGGAAACCAGACGGCAAAACTGGTATCCACCGATTCCAACCGAATCCCGGTCAGCATGGAGATGGTTCCCGAGAATCTCGCACATGCCTTTGTGGCTGTTGAAGACGCCCGTTTCTATGACCATAACGGAATCGATATCAAGGGTATCATCCGTGCCTTTGTCACCGGCATCCGGGACGGAGGAAATTTTTCACAGGGAGCCAGCACCATTACGCAGCAGCTTTTAAAGAACAACGTCTTTACCGACTGGACGAGTGAAAATACTTTTGCGGAAAAAATGAAAAGAAAAATACAGGAACAGTATCTTGCGCTGGAACTGGAGAAAACCATGGATAAGGACGACATCCTTATCAATTATATGAATTCGATTAACCTCGGACAGAATACGCTGGGCGTACAGGCGGCTTCCCTGCGGTATTTCAACAAATCCGTCAGCGACCTGACCCTATCCGAATGCGCGGTTATCGCGGGTATTACACAGAACCCTACCAAGTATAACCCCATCACGCGTCCTGAAAAAAATGCGGAACGGCGTGAAAAGGTTCTGAAAGACATGTTGGAACAGGGTTATATTTCGGATGACGAATATGTTGAAGCGATGGCGGACGACGTGTATTCCCGCATCCAGATAGTAGATGCCGAAACCGGAGAGGACAGCGTGAATACATACTTTGTAGACGCGCTTACCGATGACGTGCTGGAAGATTTGATTGCCGCAGGTTATAACGAAACACAGGCATATACGCTTTTATACAGCGGAGGATTAAAGATTTATTCCACACAGGATCCGGCTATTCAGGCTATCTGCGACGAATCCTTTAATGATGAGAGTAACTTTCCGGCCAATACCAAATGGTATTTAAACTATGAACTGACTGTTGTAAAAGCTAATGGCGACAGAGTCAATTACAGCACGGAAATGTTCCGTGATTTCTGGCGGGAATCCAAGACAGGCTATAACCTGATATATTCCTCGCAGGATGAAGCCTATATAGATATCGAATTTTATAAGGAAGCCATCCTTGGCGCTGATGATGAGGTTTTCAGCGAAACGATTTCCTTAACGCCGCAGCCGCAGGTTTCCCTCATTGTGGAAGACCAGACTACAGGGTATATCGTTGCCATGGAGGGTGGACGCGGTTCCAAATCAGGAAGCCGGACGCTCAACCGCGCTACCGATACGGTAAGACAGCCCGGTTCCACATTTAAAATCGTATCCACCTATGCGCCCGCATTGGACAGCGCAGGGCTGACTCTTGCTACCGTCATTGACGATGCGCCGTTTAACTATATTGACGGACGTCCGGTCCGTAACTGGTACGGCGAGGAATACAGGGGTATCTGCTCTTTGCGCGACGGTATCCGCGACTCCATGAATATCGTCACCGTAAAAGCATTGACATGGATTACACCGCAGCTTGGTTTCGATTACCTTATCAACTTCGGTTTCTCAACACTGGTGGAGCGGAAAGAAATCAACGGAGAGATTTTTTCCGATATCCAGCAGCCATTGGCTCTCGGCGGCATTACAAACGGCGTTACCAACGAGGAACTGAATGCCGCTTACGCCTGCATCGCTAACGGCGGCACTTATATTAAACCTAAATTATATACGAAAGTATTAGACCACGACGGCAACGTCATTTTAGATAACACCGTGCCGCAATCCAAGCAGGTTATCAAAGAAACGACCGCATTCCTGCTGACAAGCGCCATGGTGGACGTTGTTACGAGCGGTACTGGCGGTTCCGTAAACTTCGGCGGTATGCCAATCGCCGGTAAGACCGGTACGACGTCCGACTACAACGACGTATGGTTTTCCGGTTATACCCCCTACTATACCGCTACCGTCTGGACGGGCTTTGACAATAATGTAAAATTGACCGGCGACGAGAAAAACCTCGCCAAAAAATTGTGGCGTGTCGTTATGTCTAAAATCCACGAAGAACTTCCAAATCAGTCTTTCAATATACCAAGCGGCATTGTTACCGCCACCGTCTGCGCCCGTTCCGGCAAGCAGCCGATTGAGGGACTATGTAACGAGACGTTAAAGCTGGAATATTTTGCGGAGGGAACCGTTCCCACGGAAACTTGCGATATTCATTATTCCGGTCCGGTATGTAACTACAGCCAGTTACCCGCTACGGAGTTCTGTCCGTTTAAGATTGACGGCGTCAGGGAACTTCCTCTGATAGAAAATGTCGCCTTACAAAACGGTTCTCCGGGCGCCATGACGGAAATTGTCAACGAGGACGGCTCCGTTACGATGGTTCCGACACAGACAGACCATATCTGCCCTCATAATGCAGAGTTCTTTGCAACTCCGGGATATGAACAGATACTGGCCGCGCAGCAGGCTGAAATAGACTATAGGAATGCGCAAGCCGCCGCTGAAGCTGCCACGGCAGCCGCAGCTAATCCGCCGGAGGGCGAACAGCCACAGCAATAGATATTCCGAAAATATAAGAATAACAGACGTAACAAAAAAGGGTATCTGTCTATCAGATACCCTTAATTTCTTTGATTTTTTCCTCTAATTCCGTAATACCGTTCTGCGCGTTACGGATGGCCCTGCACTGCTCTTCATAATTCTCATCCGGCTCCGAGTCTGCGCTATGCAGTTCATAATACTTTTTCCCAATTTCCATATAGTTCTTTTTAACAACATCCTCACAGGTACTAATCTGGCTTTTCAAATTTGCAATCTCCGCCAAATCTTTAGCCTTGTCGGTCACTTCCTTTCCTTTTACGGAAATCGTTTCTCCAATCTTACTCATAAAATTCTTATCCATTGCTTTAAAACCTCCTTTTTATTATCTATCCGGTAACAGTTGTTTCTTTAATCCTGCCAGATTCATACGCATCATGGCATAATCCGCATCCACCGTTCTTTTCAAAGCTGGTGAAATTGCTGAATGAATATAGAACGTATCCATTCCCAGTTTCTTTGCCCCCGCAATATCGCAGTCTAAATCATTTCCTATCATAAGAGCCTTTTCAGGCTCTATTTGATATTTCTCTGTCAGTAGTCGAAAGAACCTCTCATCCGGCTTTTTGACGCCGTAATCGGACGAAATCAATATGCCGTCAAAACAATCATATATCCGCAAATACCGCAACTCGTATTCCGTAAAAATACGCTGTGCATTCGATAACAGGTAAACGCCCCTCTTCTTTTCTTTCAACTTTTGTAAAAGTTCTTTCGCACCTGCATACAATCTGATGTGATGTGTCGAAAAGACCCGAAACATCTGTCCGGTATGCAGCACCAGTTCTTTTGTCGGCCTAACGCCCTTTTTCTCATATAATTCCCGGAAAACCTCCTCTATCGGTATTTCCGGATATGATTCATGCTCATAATGCGGCTGTTCCGCATATATGCTTCGTTTCTCTTTTTCTTTGGCCGAAACGAGCGATAAATATAACGCATGTAATTCTCCTGCTTTATAAGCTGCCCCATAATAACCATAAAACAGGCTCATTTTGTCCCATAACGCTTGTTGTTTTTCATCTGTCCGAATATCAACCAGTGTTCCGTATAAATCAAAAATATAATCCTGATATAACTTTATATTCATTGTCAATTTTCCTTTAAAGGATTGCCATTAATGATTTTTTCATAAGGCATCAGCATTCCCTCTGTCATCTTCGCCTGTACCTGTGCCTTACTCTGCGGCAGTCTAAGTAAAATCCCTATCATCTTCATAAACAGAATGGTTCCCACCTTCTTTTGCGGGAAATCATAGAAATGATGCTTCTTATAAAACAGATGGTCGGCGCGCATCATTCCCTGCATTTCAAAAATTAAATCACGAAATATTTTCATGCCGCCAACGCCATAAAAGTTTTCATTGACCGTTATTCTGTGGACAAGCGCATAAGCCAGCTTATCCGCACAGGTTTTCGGGGAATCCGCCCCAACGCCTTCATTCGTCGCAATTCCCGCCAGGAAATTAGCACCTACCTGACTTCTTGCTTCCAGAATCATCTGCAAATTCTCTTCCTGTGAAAATTCGCCGTCAATCAAATATGCCGTCGGTTTTCCCATTGTTACAGTACGATGCCCGTTACAAAACTGCCTGTCGTCATATGTTTTAAATAAAGGTCCCATGGAATGGTCCTTAATGGAAAAGGCATAGACAATGCTGTCCGCTCTCTGTATCTTATTCCTTAAAAATTCATCAAAACCGTCCTGATAAACGCATTTCCCATCTGCTGCACAATGAAAACAACCCAGGCAGCCGCCCTGAAATGAAAAATTCTGCAGATTCACTACATGGCTTACATACGGCAATGCTTTCCGAAAGTCAACAATCATCCGGCGAAGCCTTTTATTTTCTTTCGTGCAGTCCGTTACAATCATGACACAATACTTTTCGTTCTTTTCGTTAAGCGGTGTCTTATCCATGTCTTCTTCATATGGAGAAGTCTCCTGCATTATTATATGTTTCACATAATTCCAATATGTAATGACCTGTAACTGCCCTTTTTTCGTCAGCAAATCATTCATATCGGCAGAAAAGCCGCGCAGCACGCGCATCCCCATGTCTTTACAGTTATCCTCAATATAACGGTGTGCCGTCACATCATAGAAATGTTTGGACGTTGTTATCTGAAACGCATATTTGCCGGAACAGTCAATGCCCTTTTCTTTCAGGGCCGCCATAAAACGATGAAGCTGCGACGGTGCAATAAATGTATAAACCGGATAGGCGAACAGAATTATCTGCGCCCATTTTACGGCTTCCACCACCGGAGACATTTCCTGCTCCAGTAACGCAATCTGCGCCCCGGCATGAATCACGTCAAATTCATCCTTCGGAAATTTTTTCTGCAAAAAGCGTATTGTCTGATAAGTAATGCTGTTTTTTCCCTTTGGACTTCCGTTAATTACTAACACCCTCATATCGGCTGTTTCCTCCTTGGCGCTTCCTTTTTTACTCTATATATACGTCATGTGTCACAAGATAATATCCGTCCTGTAATTCCTCAATCATCCAGGCCATAAGATACGCCTCTGCACCTAGCTGCTCTAACGCACTGTCCATATAAGCCTGACGATACCCCTCCGTCTGATACGCGCTATATACGCCCTGGAAAACCGGCTCTCCGCTTATTACAGTCTGGAATATATACTCTCCCTTTCCAGTCTGTGTAATCGTATTATAACATGTGTTATAATAATCCTGTAACGTTGCCAGGCTGCTGCTTGGAGAAAGCCCAAGGTCAGATAAACGTCTTCTGTAATCAACAACCGTATCTGTATCCGCATCCTCATCCGTGCCGTCTCCGTTTCCATCAGATTCCGCCTCCAGATTCCGGTACATTGTTCCGTTACAGGGTGGCAGATTTATGGACAATTCCTGTCTAAGATGCGTTCCTGCATAGTCGGAATCGGATTTATTGAAATAATCATAAGTACCTTCTCCGGTATCATCCCAAGTCGCATCCACATTATAGTAACCGTCATCCAGTGCGACAATATTCCAGGCATGTTTCTCCCCGGCATAACCTGTGCAGTAATAACAGGGAATGCCAAGCTGCTGCATCATATACTGATACGCTCTGGCATATCCGGCGCATACCGTCCTGCCGTTTACCAATGCGCTGTATGCGCTCTGATTCATTGGCGCGGAAGCAACATAGTCAACCTGCTTAATCAGGTTGTCATGGACATACTTTTCCCTGTCATAACTGCTACCCTGACTTCGCGCGCCGTCCGTAATCGCTTTGGCTTTTTCCTCAAACTTGGCTTTTTCGCTTTCCAGATTCTGCGCCGTTTCATTAAACTGCAAATCAATTTCCGCACACTGCCCGTTTCTCTTATATTTACAAGAATACGCCGTATCCATCCAGAATAATTCCGGATGGTCATTATAAACCGCCGCGAATATATTTCTAAGGGAATTTACGGAAACATCTTCCACCGGCGCAAACCTGTCGTTTAATGCCATCGCATTGGCATAAATCTGCCGGTACAAATGCTGTCCTGCTCCGTCTAACATGGCATAATACGGATAAAAACGGATATCAAATGTAAGACCGTCTCCGGTCTGCCCCTCGTCTATCTCATTTAAAAGCCACTGCGCCTCTTCATCATCTATTTCACTGCTGCTGTCCTGAATAGGCTGATAACCGTTTTTCCCCGCTACATCGGCCGGCGCCGTAATACCGTATACCGGCGGATTAGTCCGTGTACTGACGGGCTGCGCCTCATTCGACGTCGGGTTTTTCGGCGTATCGTATACGGGGCGTTCTATATTGCCTGATTCTCCGGTTGTTATCGTGCTTTCCGACGGTTGCTCATTGGCGGCTGCTACATTACCATCCTGCCCGTCTTCACCATCCGTATCTGCATCGGTATCGGCATCCGTGTCTGAAGCGGTTTCTATCTCCGGTTCGCTGCTGTCGTCTTCTTTTTCTTCTATGTGGAATGTCTCTGCAATTTTTTCTGACATTTCCGGATTCATCGCGCACAAACCAATCAGCGCACAACACAATACAAAAAATAGAAGCAGACCATATAGGATTTTCCTTAATATATTCATGTTACTTCCCCTCTTCCGTTCCTTTTCTGCTTATTCTTTTAATACTCCTTACTAATCTCTTCCACCTGATATAACTGCATAAAGGCTTCCAAATCCCTGCTGTTTTTAATCAGCATAACCTCTTCAAATTTTCCGGTGTGGATATCCTTAAACCCCGCCACCTGCTCTCCCGTACAGATGCTGCATTTTAAAACGGGTTTCGTGTTCTCTTTATCATATTGCCTGATAACGGTTTTTTTACCAAACATACTCTCTTCTGCGCCTTTTCAAATGATATCGCCCATGGAGGCACTTCTCTAATCCATTGTAACATTTTATGTTGGATTAAACAACGATTTTACTTGCAATCTTCTTTGAAAAATAGGAAAAACGAATTGATTTAAAAACCACACAAAACACAAAAACGGAAACGCTGGATTTATCAACATTTCCGCTTCATTACACACAATTTATCATAAGTTCATGCTAACCCTAATTCTTTCATAGCATTTTCTTCCGATACAAACTCACAACATTCGGGATTGGTTTTGATTTCATGAAGCATTTGCATATCCCACTCATCCGGTCGAACTTCTTCTATATCTTCCCAGTTTATTCCAAACTTTTGTGCAATTATATTCCAAAGGGTTTGAGCATCATTCTCATTCATAACAGTTACAGCACCTAAAATTCTCTCTTTCACAGCACTCATAGTACATCTCCTTACTTATATATCTGTCCACAATTATCAATTTTCTCAATATATAGTATATCGCCAATTTTATTAAAAATGACCCGATAATCCCCCACTCGAAGCCTATAATTGACTTGTCCTTGCAATTTTTTCACATCACCTTGCGGCAATTTTTTTATTGCTTCCGCAATACGAATTCGGGTCATTTTATCTTGCTTACTTAAAAACTTAATTGCCTGCTTTGAATAGTTTATCGTCATCTTAATATATGCATCCCTCCATATATGAACCTTTTTCAATAAAAGCAGTCTTTTAACCTATTGTAACATTTTATGCCGAATTAAACAACGATTTTAAAATAAAAGCCATAATGTAAAATGCGCAATTTTATACAATTCCAAATTCTCCCGAGCATGAGGTAAAATCCGGCGGCCAAAGCTACTTTCGCTAAACTATCAGTATCGTGCATCATACGCTGCGCCTTACGAACGCGGTTTTGAATTTGGACGCGGTGCGGCGTTAAGCCGATTTCTCGCTTAAAGCTTCTAATAAAATGATACTTGCTCACATACACAGAATGCGTCATTTCATCAATGCTTAATTTCCATTCACTAGCCGTATTTATTAAATACCGTATGTTATTTTAGTTTTTCTTTACCTAACTGCGTTATGGCGTTTTTACGAATACATATTCTCTGCTTTGATACCATGCAATATATAGGGATGAACAGTAAAAAAATCATCCTTTTTACAAATAAAAGAATGATTTCCAACCGTCAGGGAAATGCTTCCTTGTAAAACCAGTCCAATCGTAAACACTGAAACATGATTATGCAGAGGATATGATATCATGGAATTATCGCATAATATCATTTCCATATCCGTGCGTTTGTCATATAAATATTGGACATTAGTTGTTTTTGCATCGTTATTCCTGCCTGTCTGAAAAATATGACTTCCTCGGAGAGCAAGCATTACTGCTGCATAGGCAAACTAAGCTGCTTTGGAATAATCAATAATGGCGATTTCCTGCATTCGCTCTAAACAATGTTTCGCCCATTTTATATTGGAAGCAGAAGTGTTTGAATCTTTTTTATATCCATATTGCTTCATCCTTTACTCCTTTATAAGTATTATATACTATTTCCGCATGAAATAAAATAGTTGTATAAAACATCAATTATTTTATAAAATGAAACAATAAACTTACGCTATCACCATGTAATAAAAACTTTACACTTTAAGCAGCGATTGCTATAATAAATGTAGATACAGTTAATAATAGCATTCGGAAAGCGGGGTGATTATATGCCAAGCGGAGCAGATATTATCAAAGATTATGTTACCGAATTTTCAAGACTCCAAGAATGGATGATACCAATCAAAGATAAAGTTCCGGCAACATATGAATCCATGTACAGGCGTTATATTGAATTAAAAGTTACATTAACCAGTTTAGGTGTAAATCTTACAGAAATAGATAGGATAAAAGAATAAATTTTCCTACAAATGAATAGCAGCCAATAAACAACGGTGTAAAGTCTTTTTTGAATCATCAAGGCTTTACACCTTTTTAATAAAAACAAGTTAAAATATAGCAATACATACAAACAGCAAAATGCCAACATATTATACTTGCCACAATGTGGATTAAGATGTTAGAACATTTCAGTCGGAGTTTTTTAGGAACCATGATTTTTAAAGGATTCCTATCCATGCTTTAACGGAAAACAAATATACGAAAAATGCGAAAGGAGAAACTGACCCAAATGAACAAAAAGATAATGATACTTATCATGGCAGCGACCGTGACAGGCACAGTTTTGACTGGCTGTGCAGGGGGGGGGCGGCACAAAGCCGGAAGAACAGACCTCTATAACAGAAGCTTAAGAGGCTGCCACGACAGAAGAAGCAACGGAGACTACTAGTGAGACCGCATCCGAAGAAACGGAGGACGCAGAAACAGCAGAACCCGAAACTGAAACAAATTACATAAATTTGCAAACAACAGAATATAACGCGGACGGTTTGGTGAAAGAAATCAAAAAATTTATTTATGATGAGTCCGGTAATAGAGTAAAAGAGATTACTTACGGTGCAGATGCTTCTTTGTCATCATCAACGGAGTATGAACGCGGCGCAGACGGTTTGCTCACAAAAAGCATTTCCTATGATACAGAGGGAAATATAACCGAAATATATGAACCGGCGAAACCTGAAGAAGAGGATAACGGCGATTATACGAAGTATTCCGGGGGAACCAGCTATGATGCGGATGGGAATATAATATGGTCACATATATCGAAAAATGAGTATGATGATAACGAAAATCAAATCAAACTAACCACAACACAAATGTCTGATTATGGCGATGGTTTAAAGACCTATATCATGGGCAGTGAATGGGAATACGATGATAATAACCGGATGATTAAAGCAATTTATTATGCAGACGATGGAATCACGGTCAGTCAAACCTGTGAATACGCCTATGACAGCGCAGGAAATTGCATCACAGAAACAGCATACGATGCAGACGGTTCCGTAACTTCGACGGTAGACAGGGAGTATGATGCCGAGGGCCATGTCATAAAAGAAACGCAGACAAATGCTGACGGCAGCGGATATACGCTTACAGAGTCTGAATATGATAACCGCGGCAATATGATAAAACAGTCAACCGAATCTAAATATGATTATTATACCGCAAGTTATTTATCGGAATATGAGTATGACACAGATGATCGGCAGGTTAGATACACCTATTATTCTGACGGCGTAATGAAATCCATGAGTTGTAGGGAATATGATGAACATGGAAATATGATTAAGGATATTTCCTATAATACGGATGAAACCTGGGCCGGAATCACGGAATACAAGTATATGGCATTACAGGACTATCTTGCCGCAAAAGAATCTATCGACCAGGAAGAGATTGAAGCCGTCAATACGGAATCGGTTGAAACGCTGTTATCAGATTCAGGAATAGCAATCGCAGAAATGGCAGCATCTGCATCCACTGCTGACACACCGGCGCCTTCACTTTCATCCCTGTCTATACCTACAGCAACCGTAAAAATAGAAACAGGCGGCGGCTCGTCCATGGTAGCAGGGAGCAGTATTTGGTCGCAGACCTATGATTCCGGCAATAAAATGACAGGCGGTCATATAGGATGGGACGGCGAATTGCAAAATACAGTGGTTGAATCAACGGATGCCTATGGAGTTACTTATCGGTCATACGCATTCAAAAATCTAAGTCCGGCGGAAAATGTGCAAAGCGCTAAGAATGCGTTAGCTGATTATATGGCAGCAAACCCCGGCTCGCCTTTTACCGCTTTAGTAAAAGAATCCGGCAGTGAAATTGTTATTGTCACTTACCCGGCTCTTTTTCCGGATGGAATTGAAGGATGTAACAAATATCCGGATATAGATTTACTGGCATGGGATTGCTTTTTAGTAGATGGCAAACTGCATATTTTGTGTGCGGATAACACTTTTGATTGGTTAGAAGGCACGCCTCTCCCTGATATATATATTTCGCAATTTCTTAACGGAGCATTTAATGCTTTATCAAGTATGCTTAAATGATAACCTATATCCAGTTATTGTTTCAAAGATAGACACATTAAGTAACTTATCAAGGGAGTGTCGCAAAATAACTAAATTTTAGTTATGGAGCGATGCTTCTTTTTCTGTAAAAAAGAAAACGCAGATACCATTGAATAAAAGCTTTACACCTTTTTACACCCTTTTTGTGAGTATTTTTGTGAGTATTTCTACTTTCACAGGCAACGAACTTACACTCTTATGACAACAAAAAAGGCAGGAATGCTTCAAATATAAACATTTCTACCTAAATTAAAAAAGAGCGCGAGACGGGACTCGAACCCAAAGACGCCTAAAAAAGCCAGTAAAATCAAGGAGGAAAGCACACTGTCTTCAAAATGTCTTCAAAATAAAAATCCTTGACTACTATAATAAAATAAATTGAATGATTGAAAATATAGCATGTCAAGGGGCAAGCGAAGCGGTACGCCGTTAGGGCAACCCTTGACATAGCGGAAGCAGTCAAAACAAAATGGAAAAAGAGGGAATGAAAAGACGCACTATCTTTCATTCCCCCTTGATTATTTTTACTTTTAGAATTTAATAGACTTTACATTTTAATTGTGATATGCTGATATTATCAATGATAAAGGAGTGTGATAGAATGTCATTAACAAATGAAGATTTACTGGCAATCAGCCAATTATTAGATACAAAACTTGACGCAAGATTGCAACCAATAGAAAACCGATTGAAGAGGATTGAAGTTGACTTATTAGAAAACAATGTAATCCCCCGGTTGAATACAATCGAATCTTGCTACACTGATACATACAATCGTTATAAAGATTATACGGATAAAATGGAAGCAGCGTTTACAGATATTGAACTTTTGAAAAAGGTAGTATCAGAACACAGTGAAAAATTACAGAAATTAGCATAATATAAAAATAATATGTAATGCAAAACAAGATACTCAAAAGGACTCATAATAAGGAGACTGTTTCAAGTTTTGTGTAAACTCAAAAAACTGATATAAGATATGTGAAT
>JAMPCN010000079.1 GCA_023666125.1 Bacillus sp. (in: firmicutes)
TGAAAAATCAAGGTTTGTAGGCTTATGAAGGGATATAAAAGATATGATAAAAATATTATTCGTGTGCCACGGCAACATCTGCCGCTCCACCATGGCAGAAAGCGTCATGACCCATATAGTAACCCGTAACCACTTACAATCAAATTTCCAAATCGCATCCGCCGCTACCAGCAGGGAGGAAATCGGCAACCCGCCCCACTATGGCACGGCAGATAAGCTGCGAAGCGTGGGCATCCCGCTCATTCCGCACCGCGCCGTCCAGATGACAAAAGCGGATTATGCCAAATACGATTATCTAATCGGCATGGACGGCATGAATATTCGCAATATGATGAGAATATTAGAAAACGATGCGGAGCATAAAGTATATAAACTGCTTGATTTTGGCGCTCATCCGCGGGATATAGCGGACCCATGGTATACGGGGAATTTTGATATTACTTATGATGATATTGTAGAGGGCTGTGAGGCGTTTCTGGTATGGTTAAAGAAACAGCATCAACTTTAATGATTCTGTTGTATCACTCCGCAGCCAATTTTAACGCCGCTGTTGCCGGACGGCTGTGTAGTGAAGTCGTCAGGCTGCGAATGTATGATGACGCTGCGCCCGATAATTTCCGCAACCGTGAAAGTATCTGTCAGAAACGACTGCCACGCATAACCGCCGCAGTTTAAAATAGGCGGTAAATCGCCGCGATGGCCGGGGTGGGGGAAATTTTCAGGATTATAATGGTTTCCCGCATGGTCAAAATCGAAATCGGCGTTTTGCGCACAGTCGCCATATTCATGGATATGAAATCCCAGAAAACGTCTTGCATTCGCGTTTGCGGCAGATAAGACAGGCAGTCCGTGGAATTGCGCGTTGATAAAGACGCCGCAGGGCATTTGGCAGAAAAAGACAATACCGTACAAGTCGGGATATAAATGATTGCCGCGGACAACCGCCTGCGCGTCAGGCATAGCAGGGAAAAACGTATTATCAAAAGGCATTTAAGACTCCATTTTGGTTAAAGTATTTGCTATATACTATGTAAAAAAATATTTTAAGTGTGGGAAAAGATTCTCAACAGTGGGAGCGGATTTTAATGAGACAAAAAGAGAACTCTGCCATATAAAAAGAAAGGACGTTAAAATGAACTATCAAGAAATTCTGGAAAAAGCAAAAGAAAATATCGGTGCATACTGCAAGGCGTGTCCGGTCTGCAACGGCATAGCCTGTAAAAATCAAATACCCGGTCCGGGCGCGAAAGGCACGGGCGATACCGCGGTCAGAAACTATGCGAAATGGCAGGAAATTCGGGTCAATATGGATACGCTGTGTGAATATAAGGAGCCGGACACTTCACTCGAATTATTCGGCAAAACATTCCGTTATCCCTTTTTTGCGGGGCCGGTCGGCGCACTCAACCTGCATTACGGGGAAAAATATGATGACCTTTCCTATAATAACATTATGTTAAAAGCCTGTGCGGAAAACGGCATAGCCGCATTTACCGGAGACGGTACGAATCCTGATGTCGTGATACAGGCGGCTAAGGCGATAGAGCAGGTAAACGGGCAGGGAATACCGACGATTAAACCGTGGAATATCGAGACAATCCGGGAAAAGATTACGCTTTGTAATAAGGCGGGCTGCTTTGCGCTTGCCATGGATGTTGACGCGGCGGGGCTGCCTTTTTTAAAAAATATGAAGCCGCCTGCGGGCAGTAAGAGCGTCGCCCAGTTGCGGGAAATTGTGCAGATGGCGGGCGTGCCGTTTATTGTCAAAGGCATTATGACAATAAAGGGTGCGTTGAAAGCAAAAGAGGCGGGGGCGGCGGCAATCGTTGTCAGCAACCATGGCGGCCGCGTTTTGGACCAGTGTCCGGCAACCGCGGAGGTATTGACGGAGATTGCGGATGCGTTACAGGGCAGTCAGGTAAAGATTCTGGTGGACGGCGGTATCAGAAGCGGCACGGATATTTTTAAGGCTCTGGCAATGGGTGCGGACGGCGTCCTAATCTGCCGTTCGTTTGTGACGGCGCTTTATGGCGGCGGAGCCTTAGGCGTAAAAACCTACATAGAAAAACTGGCGGGAGAATTGAGCGATACGATGGCAATGTGCGGCGCGGGAAGCCTGCGTGAGATTACAAGGGATATGGTGCGGATGCCTTAAAGATTTGCGGCTTTCGGACGCGCCGCAGATACGAGAAAATTTCTGTAATTATAAAAAAGGTGCGGCGGCACCTTTTTTGTTTTTTAAACGTGTATTAAGTAGAACAAACAAACGCGCGGCTGTTCGGTATATCAATTTGTGTTGATATTGAAATCTGTATGGTAATGGGTATTGTACAGGCTGGGAAAGGAGGTTGGAAATTTGCTAAAATGAGATATAGTGAAACAGATGATAACCGGATAGAGAATATCATAACAGCATACGGTGATTTGCTTTACCGGACAGGTATTATGATACTTGGGAATCCGCAGGACGTACAGGATGTTTTGCAGGAAGTGATGTTAAAAGTCTTACAGAAAAAACCTGAATTTCATGACAGTGAGCATGAAAAGGCATGGCTTTTACGCGTGACCATCAACCTTTGTAAGGATATGCTGCGATTTAGGCGCAGGCATCAGTATCTGCCGTTGGATGAACTGGAGATAGAAGCGGCGGCAGATACAGCAGATAAGGAGTTGATACAGGAAATTATGCTGCTTCCGCCTAGGTGGAAAATTGTGCTTTTACTGCATTATGTGGAAGGCTATTCTTTAAAAGAGATTGCGGATATCCTTGCAATTTCTGAAAATGCGGTTAAAAAGAGGATGCAGCGGGCGAAAAAGGGGCTGCGGGAGAGGCTGAATGGGTAATTGATGTGAAACCAAGAAAGGGGCATAAATATGGGAATAGAAAGTAAAAGGGAAGATAACATATCAGGAATGGACACGGATAATCAAATAGAACGCTGGTTAAATAACGCCGAATGGCAGAATGCACTCAAAGCAGTCACCATGCCGGAGGGGATGAAAAAAGACCTTATAATGACGGGAGCGCGGCAAAGCGGGCAGAAAAATATTTTCCGCCGTTTCAGGTATGCTAAATTGGCTGCGGCGGCATGTATGGCGGTTATTTTGGCGACGACGGGCATAACGGCGCATGCCGTTTATGTCAATACGCACTTGAATGTTTTCGTGACACATGATATAACAAATGAGCAGCTTTCTGATTTGGAAAATGAACTGCGCCATATAGAGGGAATTTCTTCCTGTCGTTATATAAGCGGCGATGAAGCATGGGAAGAATTTAGTGAAACGTATCTGACGCCGGAATTGGCAGAATCGTTTGACGATAATCCATTGGCGGACAGCGCGAATCTTCGGGTAGGGGTTTCTTTCCATACGGACATAGAAGAAATCAGAAAGGCTGTCGAAGAACTTGACGGCGTCCGGCGCGTATCGGGCTTGTGGGAAGAGTGAGTAAGAATGGGGGATGAAAATGAACAGTGCCATCAAAATAATGCTGGTAGAAGACGACGAAATGCTGGCGAAAGAAATTGTTCTATTTTTGCGAAAATGGGGATACGAAACAAGCGCGGTTACGGAATTTAACGATATTTTGGCGGCTTTTAGGGATTTATGCCCGCAGCTTATTTTGATGGATATTAATCTCCCTTATTACGATGGATTTTACTGGTGTAATAAAATCCGCGAGCTGTCGGAAGCGCCGGTTATTTTTATCAGCAGCAGAAACGGTGACGTAGATAAGATTATGGCGGTTGCGCAGGGCGGAGACGACTATGTGGAAAAACCGTTCAGGCTGGAAGTGTTAAGGGCAAAAATAGAAGCGATGCTGCGCCGGACATATCAGTATAAGGTAAAAGACAGAATCTATATCGGAAATGACTTATACTTTGAGCAGAATACCTCGACTTTGGTGTTTGAGCAAAAAACGGTGGAACTGACAAAGTCGGAAAAGCGGATTATGGAAAAGCTGTTGGAAAACAGACCGGCTATCGTGACAAGGGATGAATTGATGATGACGTTATGGAGTACGGACGAATTTGTTTCGGATACTGCATTGACTACGATGGTCAGTAGACTGCGTACGAAGCTATCGGATATCTGTCATGAGGAAATCATACGGACGAAAAAAGGGCAGGGGTACTATATAAGCCAGAGCGGATATCATAGTAGTCAGCGTTAAAAGAAAGGGATTAAAATGAAAACGGGCAATTTTATGAGCGGCTATAGAAAATATGGAAAGATGATATTCTCCGTATTGCTTACAGCGGCGGCGTACAACTTATATTTTATTTTCCTGCTTCCGGAGGTAAAGTTATTTTATCTGCTCTATCTGGATTTTCTGATTTTATGTTTGATGGCGGTATATTTTGGCAGAAATATCCGGCGGGAGCGTCAAAGACAGCATAAAAAAGAAGAACTGTTAAAGCAGGACTTTTTGGTTTATCAGGAGATTGACGGCGGGGAGGATAGAGATATCACGGTGCATGACGTGGCGGTATTGGAAAAGCAGTTAAACGAACAGTTTACGATAAACTGCGACTTGCAGGATTACTTCGCCAAGTGGTGCCACGAAATCAAAATTCCCTTAACCGCCGTATGGCTGATGGTGGAAAAGCTGGAAGAACCGTCCTTGAAAAAATCCATGAAAGAACAGGTGGAAAAGATGAATATGCAGTTAAAGTCCGCGCTGCTTGGCGCTAAAGTCCAGAGCAGCCTTTTTGATTTGCAGATTCAGAAAACGAGCCTCTTACAGTGCGTGAAAAATTCGATTCATAACAACCAGTTTTTCCTGATTGATAAACATTTTTCCATTGAGATGCCGGATACAACGGATATTTCGGTCTATACCGACCCGGCGTGGCTGACGTATGTGTTAGACCAGCTTATCAGCAATTCCATTAAGTATGCGGGAGAAAATCCCACGCTGACGATTACTTATTCTTATCAGGGAGATTTATCAAAAAAGCGGATGATTCAATTATCAGTGCAAGATAACGGGGAGGGTATCAAAGAAAGCGACATCCGGCGGATTTTTGAAAAGGGCTATGTCGGCGCGAACTATCATAACGGGCAGTATAAATCGACCGGCATGGGACTTTATATGGCCTCCGTTATCCTGCAAAGGTTAGGACATGGCATAGAGGTAGAGAGCGAATATGGAAAAGGCGCGCGCTTTACCATTAGTTTTTCCGATAATCGGGAATACTTCCTGACAAAACTGTAAGAATGCACCCCGTTTTGTAATGTTAATGTAAGGATTCCTGTCCGTTTCTCTTTTATAATAAGAGCATATGAAAAAGAAAGAAAAGCTGCAGATGATGGCAGACTTTTGGACAAGGAGGAACGACATGAATGAAAAAATTATCGTAGAAATCAAAAACCTGACAAAAGAATACGGAGCAAAAGGTTTCCGCAGCAGGGTGTTAAAGGGAATCGATTTGACAATTTATGAAAATGATTTTATTGCCATTATGGGGCCAAGCGGTTCCGGCAAGACGACGCTTCTGAATATCTTATCTTCTATTGATACGCCCACGCAGGGCATCCTTTTGATGGATGGAAAAGACATCGGTAAAATTTCTAATGAGGAATTATCCAAGCTTCGGCGGGATAAAATCGGTTTTGTCTTTCAGGACTATAATCTGTTAGATACCATGACGTTACAGGATAATATCGCGCTGCCGTTGTCGTTAAACGGCGTTTCCGGAAAGACATGCAAAGAAAAGACGCAGGAGTTGGCGGGTCTGTTCGGCTTGACGGAGCATCTTTCCAAATACCCGTATCAGTTATCGGGCGGGCAGAAGCAGAGAGGCGCGGTCTGCCGCGCATTAATTACGGGACCGGAAATCCTTTTTGCGGACGAGCCGACAGGCGCGTTAGATTCTAAGGCGGGAAAGGATTTGTTAGAATGTTTCAGGGCAGTCAACGAGAGAGGACAGGCGGCAATTTTGATGGTGACGCATGATGCGTTCAGTGCCTCTTATGCCAAAGACGTCTGTCTTTTAAATGACGGTATCATAAAATGCAGAATCAGCAGGGGAGAGAGTCGTAAGGAATTTTACGACCGCATTATTTCCCTCCAGGCGTCTATGGGAGAAAAGTTTGCAGATGAGGCGGGAGGTGCGTTGTCATGAGTATTATGAAACTTGCCTTTTATAATTTCAAGAGAAGCTTCAGGAATTATCTTTCCATGATTCTTTCCCTTGCCTTTACGGTATTAATTTTATTTAACTTTATCAACCTTACCTATGCGGACACGTTCCGCGCGCTGGGAGGAAGAAATAAAGACTTCATTGACATGATTACCCGGATAGTGGCGTTTGTTCTCGCCTGTTTTATGTTTTTCTTTATCTGGTATGCGGCGAACGTTTTTCTGACGGCAAGAAAAAAGGAAATAGGCGTCTATATTTTCATGGGGCTTACCAATAGGAAAATTGCCAGGCTGTACCTGTTGGAAACCGTTATGACGGGTTGCGCGGCTTTTTTACTCGGTATCGGTTTAGGCGTGATAACGGCGCAGCTTTTTCAGATGATTTTATTGAAACTCTCCGAGATTGCAATAGAAATTTCTTTTGACTTTACATGGAAGCCGGTTGCCTTATCGGCGGTTATTTATTTTATCATTTATGCTCTTTTTGTGTTAAAAGGGTATATCAATATTGTAAAAAGCAGTGTTTTGGAAATGATATCTGCGGCAAGGCAGAATGAATATGTCAAGGTAAATGGTTTGATTTTAATGGCAAAAGCGGCGCTTGGCGTTGCCGCGCTGATAAACGGTTACTATCTTGCCATAAAAGAGAGCGGGTATAATCAGATAAATAATCTGTTTGCGGCGACGGTCTTTGTCATTGCCGGAACCTATCTGCTCTTTGGCGGATTTTTGCCGATATTGTTTCAGCAACTTTCCAAAAATAAGATTTTCCTCTATCGGAAAGAGCGTAACCTCTGGGTGAATAACGTCATCTTCCGCATGAGAAAAAATTACAGAACCTATGCTATGACCTGTGTGCTGCTCACCTGTTCGGTGACTGCGCTGGCGGCAAGCTTTGCGACGAGGCAGTCATATGATAATATCGTGAATTTCAGGAATACTTATACATTCCAGATTCTTACCAATATCCCGGACAGGAAAGAAGAGATAGCGGCGCTTATCGAAAAGGATAACGATATTGCCTATAGCTGCGAAATTCCATTCTTTTCTCTGGATGGCAGTTATTTTGACGACGGTTTTTCCTATGGGATTTTATCCTTTTCCAAGATAAAAGAAGCGGCGGCGCAGGCAGGTTTGGAGTTTCCCTATGAAGCGTTGGCGGATGACGAGGTTATCTACGCCGGACATGTCGTATTAATGTCTTTTATCAGTAATGCGAAAGAAAAACAAGTGGGTATAGGCGGCAGACAGTACAGGCAGATAGACGATACGAGAGTACCTTATCTGGGATATATGCAGGAAATCAGCAGTTATTATATTGTAAGCGATACGACTTATGCACAGTTGTTAGAGTTATGTAAACAAAATGTCGGCACGGGGCAGACCTTTGACGAGACGTATACCTATAATTACAGAATTGAGGATAGCAGAAATTTCAGGGCGTCTATGGATGAGTTAGACACTATCATGTACAATACGGACGAAACCTATACGGGGCGGGTGGCGATTGACCCTGATGATGACGAGCGCGCCTGGATAAAAGTGGAGTATTCACTGTGTATTTTCATGTTCCTTGTCTTTGTACTGGCGAGCGGCAGTATTTTATTTATGAAATTGTATAACGACGCCTTTGAAGAAAAAGAGCGTTATCTGGTTTTACAAAAAATCGGCATTTCTAAAAAAGCCCTCGGCAGGGCGGTGGAAAAAGAGATGTGCGCCGCATACGGGATGCCGTTTTTACTGATGATGGTTTCCTCTTATTTTTCGGTGCATTCTTTAGAAAAAATCATGTCCTGTAATTTACGGAGCATTAATATTGTGAGCGTTTTGATTATTCTGGTGATTTTCGTTTTATTTTATGAACTTTCAGTAACGTTTTATAAAAAGAATGCGGGCGTATAGCCATAATTGCCTGGCAAAAATGCCGCAGCCACACAACGCTTATGACAAAAACAATGTATTTCGTGACATCCCTGTTAAGAAATCGGCACAAACTGCCCGATAATAATATCAGAAACCGGAGAATGGATTTTGAAAGTAATCGGCCATGGAGGGGCAGAAAGGAAAGTTACTAAGACTTATATGAATATTGCAATCTGTGATGATGAGAGCAGAGTCAGAGAAAGCATACACACGGTATTAGGAAAGGCATTTCCGGAAATGATAATACATGAGTTTGCTTCCGGACGGGAACTGTTAGAGACGATAGGAGAGCGGTATATGCCGGATATCGTACTGCTTGATATTGCTATGGATGGCATGGACGGCATGGAGACAGCGAAAAAGCTGCGGGAACTTTCCGATATGCTGTTAATCTTTGTAACAGGCATAAAGGAACAGGTATTTCAGGCATTTGACGTAGGCGCCTTTCATTATCTGCTTAAGCCTGTGGAAAAAGAAAAGCTGCTTTCGGTTATGGAAAGAGCCATTGTGGAAGTGGAAAAGGCAAAAAGCAGGCAAAGATATATGCTGGTAAAGGCAGCGGACGGTTACCGGAGACTGAATCTGTCGGATATTTTGTATGCGGAAAGTGAAGGAAGAAAGGTCATTCTGCATACGAGACAGGAAAAGTTAGAATTTTATGAAAAAATGGAGGAATTAGAGAAGCGGCTGGGAGAAGGCTTTTACCGCTGCCATCGCAGTTATATCGTATCATTGGCGGAAATCAGGGGATACGATAGTACAAGCATCCGTATCAGTAACGGAGAACAGATTTATCTGGCAAAGCGGAAATATGGGGAGTTTGTGCAGACATATTGTAATTTTTTGCAAGAATCATGCTAATTTTTTTATTGACATAACAATACTTTATAAAAGTGGATAGGGATGCTTATCCACTTTTACATTCTACCGATAATGACGCGCAGATTGACAAAAAGGTAGAATACAGCATATAATTAACGTTTAGCAGACGCTTATTTGCGGCTTTTGCAACTTGCCCGCAAAAATAAAGGAAACTGCCATAAACGGAGATTGTGATAGATGGAAAATCGGTTAGACGAAGAGGCTGCGCGCCGTGCGCGGTGGGAAAAAAGAAAGCGGGAAATGAGACGGCAAAAACAAAGGCAGGAGACGCTGCGCAGGCTCGCGCTGCCGGGGATGGCGCTTTTGCTGGTTTTGCTGGTTGTCATTGCTATTGTTATCGGAAGAGGGAAAAAAGCCCACAATACGGACGGAGAGACGCAGAAAGCGGATATAGGGGAAAATGCACTGCCCATGCAGACCGATATGCAGATAGATACACAGATTGCACAGGCTATCAATATGGAAAATCCCGTATCGGAAGAACAGACGCAAAGCGGACAAGACGAGGACATGGAACAAAATGCGTCGCTTTATGAGTGCCATAGGACAGAGGACACGATAACGTTGGGAAACGATATCGTCAGTAATTATGCGGTTTTTATTGATATGGAAAGCGGTAAGATTCTTGCCGGAAAAGGAGAGGATATCCGCATTGTTCCGGCGTCCATGACGAAGGCGCTGACGCTTTTAGTTGCCGTGGAAAATATTGAAAATTTGGATGATACGTTTGAAATAACAAGTGATATTACAGAATATTGCCTGAAAAACGACTGCAGTAACGCCGGATTTGAAAACGGCGAGGTTGTAACAATCAGAGATTTATTATATGCCGCCATTCTGCCGTCAGGGGCGGACGGGGCGCTGGGGCTTGCCTATTATGTGGCGGGGTCTCAGGAAGCTTTTGTCACGTTAATGAATGAAAAGCTGGAAGAACTGGGATTGTCGGATACGGCGCACTTTACAAACTGTGTGGGCATCTACGAGGAAAATCATTACTGCACGGTCTGCGATATGGCGGTGATAATGCAGGCCGCCGTTAAAAATAAAACCTGTCGGGAAGTGCTTTCGGCGCATACCTATACGACTTCCGTAACGGAAAAACATCCGGAAGGTATTTTACTCTCCAACTGGTTTTTACGCCGTATCGAGGATAAGGATACCGGTGGAGAAGTGATTTGCGGTAAGACAGGCTATGTGAAACAGTCGGAGCATTGTGCGGTCAGCTACGGGATGGATAAAAGCGGCAGAGAATATATATGCGTGACGGCCAATGCCGTAGGGAAATGGCGATGCATTAAGGACCATGCGTATCTGTACAAAGAATATTCCGGCATACAGGAGAAAAAATGATGTGGCAGTTGCTAGATATCATGGAGGGCGCACTCAAAGCGGCTTTGCTGCTGTATTTGTGCCGCGATATGTTACATTGGAAACAAAGGTATGCAAGGCGGGGAAAATATGTGTTTTTCCCGCTCTTTGTCCTTTGGAGTTTCTGGCTTGGCAACTCCGCGTGGCTGGATAGGCTGCTTTACGGAGAAAATATGGGTATACAAAAAAGCAGCACCAGTATTGTCAAGGTTTTTTTGATGATGTTTGTATGCTATTTGCTGCTTACTTTGTTTTATGAGGGTACAGGGCTTGTTAAGCTGTATCTGGTGTTTTTATATGAGGCGGTTATGGAAATGTCGAAACTCGGCATATATGGCTTCTGGAACCTTTTTATCAACGCATACAGCGAATGGAGGATAAACCGGATTATTGACGACGCTGCGGCGTTGGAAAACTATGTTTCCAATATGCAGATGCTGGGTTTTTTGGGAAATCTGCTGTTGATAATATTGTATTTTTCAGTTGCTTATCTCACAAGCCGCGCCATTTTAAAGTACAGGCGGGGAGCGGAGAGGATAGACCGGCAGGGAGTGCTTTTTTTAATGCTTTCCCCGGCGGTGGGCATGGCGTTTGATTTGATTTTACGCTGTCTGCTCTTTACCATTACGGAAAACAGCTATGAGTTTATCTATGACAAGCATACGGGGCTGTATGTTGTCGTGCCGGTGATGACGTTTTTGTGTCTTTTATCCATCGTATACAGCGCTAAAATATACAAAGAACTAATGTGCGCCGAAGAAGAAAAACGTAAT
Organism: Bacillus sp. (in: firmicutes); assembly: GCA_023666125.1. Taxonomy (GTDB): domain Bacteria; phylum Bacillota; class Clostridia; order Lachnospirales; family Lachnospiraceae; genus UBA3282. The sequence goes on from JAMPCN010000079.1 coordinate 11,095, forward strand.
ATGCTTTTTTATAAACAGCAGCTTTTGGATATGAGCGGGCATGTACAGGATATGGAGCGGCTTTACGACGGCATCCGCAGTATGCGCCATGATATGAATAACTGTATTGCAGATATGGAACAGCTTTTGCAAAATGATGAGGGTGAGGAAGCAAAGCAATATCTGCGCCGTATGAAAAATGCGCTGGATACGCTGACGATAAAATACAGCACGGGCAATCCGGTGACGGATGTGATTATGAATAGGAAATGGCAGGAATGCGAAAAGAAAGGCATTGAATTGGATAGTGATTTTATCTATCCGACAGGGCTTGGCATCGAGGCGTTTGATTTGGGCATTCTCATGAATAATGCGCTGGATAATGCGATGGAGGCATGTTCAAAATGTAATGGGAAAGAAAAACGACATATTGTTGTACACAGTTATCAAAAAAATAGAATGTTTTTTATCCGTATAGACAATGACTGCGACGCAGGACAGATAAAAAATATGCAGACGACAAAAGCCGACAGCCGCCTGCATGGCATTGGACTTAAAAATATGAGAAGCGTCACGGAACGGTATTTCGGAACAATGACGTATGAAATCAGGGATGATGTTTTCAGCTTGACCGTTATGCTGCAGGAGAGAACCCAGGAAGATGGAAGTGCCAATCGGCCGGCTGACAATTCATGACAGAAACGGTGTTGTTGGTGACAAGCCTCTTTATTTTTGGCCTGAATTTTCGATATAATATATGTAACAAGTCCGGACAATGGAAATGAAATAAAAAGGGGTGTTAATATGAGGGTTTCCAGAAATTTTATGAGTGCGATGCTTGGAATCGGCAATAAGAGTACTACGAAGAAAAGCCGTATGATGGATCGTTTGAGTACGAACAGTGCAAGCCGTCTTTTTGGTACACAGTCGTCAAACAAAACAAACAGCACACAGACGAATTATCAGAACATGAAAAACAATGCGGGTGAGCTGCAAAGCATTGTATCCAAACTGACGGATGAAAAAGAGGATTCTCTTTTTGCAAAAGCGCAGGAAAGCGGCGATACTTCCGCGATAAAAAATCAGGTAAAAGAATTTGTGAGCAAGTATAACGGCATGGTGAAAAGTTTAAGAAACAGCGGAAGCAGAGTCGATAACAGTTATTTAAATCAGTTAAATTCCTATGCGACTATGTACCGTTCTTCCTTACAGGCAACGGGCGTTACCAAAAACGCGGACGGAACGCTTTCGGTAGACGATAAGACGCTTTCGCAGGCAAGCGTGGAGCAGTTGAAAAAGGCATGGGGAACAGACTCATCCTTTGCGAAAAGAGCAGGCGCAGCCGCGGTGAATGTACAGGAGAATGCGGTTTCCGGCATGAATACTTTGATTGGAAACGCATACAGTAATTTGCTGCAAAATTATGGTTCAAGGGGAAATTACTTTAATTTCTGGTCATAAATAAATACGAAAAATTTTCGGGAAAGACTTGAGCAAAACCATGAACAGCATACAGGATAATATGCTCCCGGAACATCATGTTATGAAATGTATTTTCCATAATCATGATACGGGGCAGAAGAAAAAGATGCTTGGAGGAGTATCCTTTGACGGCGGCGCATCGAGTGGCAGCGGCAGGGGAAGCCATACAGTGACACAGGCGGGTGGACAGACAGTGCAGCCGCCTTTTTACCATGTAAATCCGGCAGCAGGTTTTGGAAACGGTATCAGCGTTTTGGGGCAGGCAGGGGGGAACGGTATCAGCGCTTTGGAACAGGCAGAGGGAAACGGCAAGGCGCAGCATTCGGCCGGGCATCCAAAAGATACCGTCAGCATTAGTGTGATACCGGATAGAAACGAAGCTGTTGCAGACGTTGGATGGCCGATAGAAAAACAAAGACCCCGCTTTTCTTATAAAAAATACATTGGCAGGTTAAAAAACGGTATCCATACTTTTTTGGAGAGCATGGAGCAGAAAGCGGGAAAGGAAAAGAAAGAACAGCCGAAGAAGAAAAAGGAAAATGGAACGCGGGCCATTACCAAAGAAGAGGTTTATGAAATACAGATAAATACGGCTTATCTGCTGGATTCTTATAATAAACATGGGCAAAGAAGCACACTTGGCAAATAAAAAAGACACCTTGCGGTGCCTTTTTTATTTGATATGCTCGAATGTATCAACAATTTCTTTGGGTGGCGCGGCGGTAATGAGCGAAACGATAACATTGACAAGCGCAGCCACGATAAAAGCGGGAAGCAGTTCATAGATGGCAAAGACGCCGCCGAGTCTGGCAATCCCGTATTTCCAGATAAAAATCATGGCGCCGCCGGTAATCATGCCCGCAAGCGCACCCCATTTGTTGGAACGTTTCCAGAATAACGCGCATAACACAACCGGACCGAACGCCGCACCAAATCCCGCCCATGCAAAGGAGACAATTTGAAATACGGAGCTGTCAGGGTTGGACGCTAACAGAATGGAAATCAATGAAATAACGATAACGGTAATTCTTGCAATTTTAAGAGAAGTTTTTGTGTCAATCTTCTTTTTGCCAAAATCCTGCAACAGATTCTGGGAAATGCTTGACGCTGCCGCCAGAAGCTGTGAATCCGCCGTAGACATTGTAGCCGCAAGGATACCCGCCAGGATAAGTCCTGCGAGCAGGGCGGTCAGTATGTTGTGCCGGCTTAATGCGGAAGCAATCTGTATGATGACCGTTTCCGTATTGCTTCCCTCTAACATCGGGATGACAGAAGTCTTTGACATACTGTAGCCGACAATACCGATAAGGACAGCAACCGCCATGGAGATAACGACCCAAATGCTGGCGATTCTTCTGGAAAGCGTCAGTTTTTCTTCATCTTCAATCGCCATGAAGCGTAACAGGATATGCGGCATCCCGAAATAGCCAAGCCCCCATGCGAACATAGAGACAATGGAAAATATACCGTAAGGCGTGCCGGTTCCCGTTGACGGAACATAAGATTGCACCATGCTGAAATAGCCCGGCAGGGATTTGGCATTGGCAACGACATTGCTCCAGCCGCCTGCTGAAAAAACGCCGAAACAGATAACGATAATCAAGGCAATGGACATCGTTACGCTCTGGATTAAATCTGTGGTGCTGACGGCAAGAAAACCTCCTAACGTACAGTAAAGGACGATAATAACCGCGCTGATTACCAAGCCTATCATGTAGTTGACGCCAAAGAGCGTGTTGAACAGCTTGGCGCATGCCGCGAAACCGGAAGCGGTATAAGGGATAAAGAAGATAATAATAATGACGGCCGCTATACAGGTCAGAATATTCTTATCATCTCCATACCGTTTGGAAAAGAAATCCGGCAGGGTAAGCGCGTGCAACTCGCTTGTATAGCGCCTGATTCTTTTGGAAACGATTAACCAGTTTAAATAAGTTCCGACAGCCAGGCCGATAACGGTCCATCCCGCTTCCGCCAGGCCGGATAAATAAGCCAGGCCGGGAACGCCCATTAAAAGATAACTGCTCATATCAGACGCTTCCGCGCTCATGGCGGTGACAATCGGGCCGAGTTTACGTCCGCCCAGATAAAAAGCGTCGATGCTGGTATTTGTTTTGGAGTAGGAAACGCCTACATAAATCATAACCCCCAGATAGGCTATGATTGCGATAATAATACAAATTTGTGATATCATAATTTCTCCTCATTCTTTTGTTTGATTTACAACACGTGTTCTATTATACAGAGTTTGAAAAAAATACGCAAGTAATATCGGAAAGATATGGAAAAAAGCCAAAAATCTTGATACACTAAAAATGATAAAAAAGAAAGTAAAAAAGGAAATCGCCAAGATGGAACGGACAGAGGAAAAAATACCGCTGCCGCAGAATTTTATAGAGCGGATGCAGGTTTTATTAAAAGAGGAATATCCGGATTTTTTAAAGGCATATGACGGGAAACGCCTGTACGGACTGCGCTTCAATCCGTTAAAGGCGGACAGAGAGACGTTTTTGGCGCGGATGCCGTTTCCATTAGAAGAAATCGCCTGGACGCCGGAGGGCTTTTATTATAAGGAAGAGGCGCAGCCCGGTAAACATGTTTTTCATGAGGCGGGAGCCTATTATATCCAGGAACCGAGCGCAATGGCGGTCGTGGAGACGCTTTCGCCAAAACCCGGAGAAAAAATTCTTGACCTATGTGCCGCTCCGGGTGGGAAAAGTACGCAGATAGCGGGAAAGATGTGTGGAGAAGGGCTGTTAGTTGCCAATGAAATCGTTCCCGGCAGAGCCAGAATCCTTTCGCAGAATATAGAAAGAATGGGAATCGCTAATGCGGTAGTCTGCAATGAGACGCCGGAGAGACTTTCGGAGCGTTTTCCGTCATTTTTTGACAGAATATTAGTGGATGCGCCCTGTTCCGGCGAGGGCATGTTCCGTAAAGACGAAACTGCAGTTAGTGAATGGAGTCCGGAAAATGTTGCTATGTGCGCCAAAAGGCAGCGTATGATACTCAATCAGGCAGCGCTTATGTTAAAAACCGGCGGAACTTTAGTCTATTCCACCTGTACGTTTTCACCGGAGGAAAACGAGGGTGTTATCAGCGGCTTTTTAGAGGAGCATCCGGATTTTTCCATTGTGGAATCCGCCCGGGAGAAGTTTTTTTCACCGGGAAGAAGCGAATGGGTGGAAAATCCTGCAAACGGACTTGCGCATACGATGCGTTTGTGGCCTCATAAAATAGCGGGAGAAGGACATTTTATCGCAAAGTTAAAAAAAGCAGACGGGCTGTATGACGCCTTGGCGGCTGCCATTTCTGTTATAGAGAAAGAATCGCGGACAAAGGGAAAGAACAGAAGGCAAGACGGAATTGATGATAGGGAGCAATATCGCCGTTTTTTAAGCGATGAACTGGAACTGTCCGCTGATATATGGGAAAAGTGGGAAAATAGAGGAAATTTTATCATGTTTGGCGACAATTTTTATCTGCTTCCCACACAGATGATACCGCTTAAGGGTCTTACCGTGTTAAGACCGGGCCTGCATTTAGGCGTTTATAAGAAAAACCGGATAGAACCCGCCCATGCGCTTGCATTGTATTTATCGCCCGAACAAACAAGCAGGTGTTATGATATGACACAAGAACAGGCGAAAGCCTATCTGCGGGGGGAGACCTTTGCCTGTGGCGATGCGATAAAGGGCTGGACGCTTCTGACATACGGCGGCTATACAGTCGGCTTTGGAAAAGCGGGAGGCGGGCAGATGAAGAATCATTA
>JAMPCN010000007.1 GCA_023666125.1 Bacillus sp. (in: firmicutes)
AACCGCACTGGTACAAAGTCCGATTGCAAACTTAAATTGAATGCCTAAAATATTCAATAGTTCGCTTGGATAGCCTCCCTGTAAGATCATTTCTTCCGGGAAATCGTACTGCGTAGTATCCCTTGGATGAATTTTTACAAATACCTTTCCATATTTTGAATAATATGTTACCAGTTCTTTATAAATCCTAATTTTTTCTTCTTTTTTTACATAACCATCTTCAGAAAGAGGCTGTGTATAGATAATTCCATCTGCTTCTTCCTCAAGTCTTTCAATTTCTATTCTATCCTGCCGATTAGCAAACAAATCGAGCAGTTTTTGTTTTTCTTCTTTGCTAAAATCTATATTTAATTCAAATTGCTTTAGTTCCGGTATTGGATAACTTGAAAACAGTTCCCTATTTTGAACATAAATTCCTTTTACCCTGTTATCTTTCCAAAACTCTCTTTTTTGGTTTCCATAAAAATTTTTTAGCCATATCATAAACGGATTTTCATCCGGCATCGCTTTTTGTCCACTTCCTTCTTCAATAAAAATGCTTTCTTTACAATACCGAAACCAAATCGATGCCGGATAATACACTAAAACCTTATTCCACATATGATTCACTAAAAAAAACTCATATCTCTGCGTATGAAGTTTTTTTAACACGCGCTTTATTGCCAAAATATTTTCTATATCACTTATCCCAACTGTACGGCGTATCTTATTTTTTGTAATTATTTCACATATAATCCCTTGTCGCTCCATATCTAAAGTAATTTTCCTAAAATATTCTTTATTCTTTTGAGAGTCTGTTGGTAAGATCAAAGCGCATTTTCCATACAAATCAGCTCTCATAATCAATGAAAACGCTATTAGAATATTATATGATGAAGAACATATGAAGATTACTTTATCTGATGTTCCTTTCAATATTTCAACAATCTTCGTCATTTGACATCCTCACGCCCTAAAATCTTTCTTACACACACAACTCATAAACCAATACAAATAAATAAAAAATACAAATAAATGCCATTTATATAACACCGCCGCACAGCTAAGCAAAACTGCGTGTAAATCTCTTTTCCACCAACCTTGCAGAGACAAATACTTATTCTCTCTCCACTCCGGAAAATATTCATCCATATACTTTTTTGTATTCTTTGCATAATATAAAGCCCGTCTCATATCTTTAAAAGATAATCTGCAAGCCCCCCCCACCCCGCAGCGAATAAACATTTGTACCACAAATAAATCCATAAATTCAGCATATTCTTTGTTCTGAACAAAATACTTCCTGGTTTCGTTGAATCCATCCAGCATAGATTCATATATCTCATTTGTAATCGCTCCCGATAGTGAAGCATTTCTTACTCTATAATGGTACAAAACCTCATTAACAAATTTAATAGACTTCACCCTTGGCAGAATGGAAAACAAAAAAACAGTATCTTCAGACCGCTTGATTTCCGTAAACTTCATATCCTCAATAACTGTTCTTCTAAATAATTTATTCCATACTACAGGATTCATATATCCCAACATTTCAAAGTTCTTAATATCCGTAATCAATTCTTCCGGATTATTAATCATTTCTTTACATATACACTTTCCTGTATCATCATCGAATCGCTCTAAACCACATATCGTAATATCTGCATGATATTTCTCTGCATTAGATACCATTTTTTCTATATATGTTGACTCAATATAATCATCAGAATCTAGTAAAAGAATATACTCTCCATTACTATCGCACCGTTCCAGTCCCACATTTCTAGCCCCAGACAATCCTAAATTAATCGTATTATTAATAATATTCAACTTTGCAGGATATCGTTTCGCGTATTCTTCAATTATTTCAAGCGAATTATCTATTGACTTATCATTTACAATCCATACATCAAAATCTTGAAAAGTCTGCTCCAATAATGAATCAAAAAACCTGTTTAAATAAGGCGCTACATTATAAACAGGAACAATTACATTTACTTTTGGATTCATTTACATTTTCCCCATCTTTTATGATATCTCTATACAAAAACCCCCGACACAAGCCACCTTATATACCTTACATCGGGAGTCCTCATTACCTATAATTTCTCTGCATATCCTGCCGGTTACTTATCTGCCTGCATCCAGTATTGCTCCATTTTCTCCTCTGCTTCCGTTTCGTCCAGAGAAAATATATCCTGTATGCTTTCCTTTACTTCCTGACGGCTCTGACCGGAAGAATGATATTTTTCAATCGACTTTCTTATCGCATTCTCGGTTCTTGCAGTGTGTTCTGCCATTCTTTCCGTCATAATCTCTAGCCGTTCCGTCTGCGTCATCACAATCGGTCTCATAATCCCATACACTTCCTTCTTTAATTCAGGCTCATTTTTCAAAAGATGACTACAGGTCATATCCAATAACTCTATCATTTCTTTCCCTGTTTTTTATCAGCAATCACTCCATTATAAGGTATATAATTGTCAAGGTTCTTTTTTGCTCTTTATCTACACAGACTTTCATCTGCTGTATTCACAACTAATACGCCCCCCGGCTGTCCACCACCGCCGGAATCGTCCTTGCTATTATCTTGATGTCCGTCCACAGGCTCATATTTTCTATGTAGTCTAAATCCAGTTCCACCCATTCTTTCCACTTGATATTGGCCCTGCCGCCTATCTGCCAGTAGCAGGTAAGCCCCGGCTGCACGATGAGACGCTGTCTTTCGTACTGGCTGCACTCCTCCATCTGGGAAGTCAGAATCGGTCTGGGTCCTACGATGCTCATGTCACCCTTAATGATATTGACAAGCTGCGGCAGTTCGTCAATGGAAAACTTCCTGATGAATTTTCCCACTTTCGTCACCCGCGGGTCGTCCTTGATTTTAAAGGCATGGCCGGTCTGCTCGTTATGCTGCATCATTTCTTCCATCTGCGCCTCGGCATTGACGTACATGCTGCGGAATTTATATATTTTAAATGGCCGCATATCCTTTCCGGCTCTTTCCTGTACGAAAATTGCCGGTCCGTTGTCCTCAAGCCTGATGGCAACGGCCGTTGCAAGGAAAACAGGAGAAAGCGCAAGTAACGCCGCCGCAGATAAAGTAATATCCATCAGACGTTTTATCACTTTATATACGCTGCTTTTGCTTTGATATATTTCATGCATATGGCTTCGATTATAATTCACTTCCATCCTTTGAGATATCGGCTGCACTATAGCGTCTGTCATAATGTTTCCATGCATATCCTTTACCTTTCTCCTTTCCCCGTCATATATAATACCGCTTCCGGGTTTTTATTTTGCCGGCTGTGCCGAAACCTCTATCGGCAGTTCCACAAACGCCAATGTGCCAAGAGACGTCATATCCACAACAACATGGTCTTGTCTGAGTTCGGAAATAGTTAATTCCACCCATACGCCGTTTATCAACTGATATACTTTTACATTCTGTCCGGCCATAATACCCTTTAAATAAAAGTTTACGGTCGCCGTATTAAACTTCTGGATAGAAGCGTTGATTTTCGCAACGTTTAACACCTTGCCGCCCAGTGTATCCGCATATGCTTTCGCTGAAGTAACGGCTTCGCGCTCCGGCTTCAAAACGGAAAATACCTGATTGCTGGGTGCGCCGTTAATGATAACATGGCCGCCCTGTCCAAGAGGCGTCACTTCGTCTAAGCCCGGCACTTCCGTCACCGCATTGTTCATATATTCTCCAACCGACTTATTCTCCGCCGCTGCCGCTTCCGCCACCGTTACGGCTGCCGTGGAAGCAACGACTGCCTGCGCCGTAGGGCTGGTTGCCGCTGATACCGGCATTGCCAACAACATAACACCGGCCATCATGCAAGGTAATACTTTAGCGTTTACTATCTTTTTCATTACAAATTCCTCCTTCATGCTCCTGCATATAATTTATATTTACGCTCTTTTGGCGAAAATAGCTTACCTGTTCTTTCATTCGATAACAACTCTGTCTATCGTGCCTGCCGCGTCTTCTATCAATGCCGCAACCACTACATACTGTTTTTCTGCATCCTCGTCTTTCTGCGTCGTCAACGTCAGTAAAAAGTGATAAGGCGTCAAATCCTCCCAGCCTTCACGCAGGTTTTTATTCATTTCCCTAAGGCCGTACAAATCATCCAAAAACTGCTGGCAGCCTGCTATATAAGTAAAATCATAACTGCGGATAAGACTTGTATTTTCTCTTTCATATGCTGCAAAGACCTCATATGTTAATACGTTACCATCCAGATATAAATAAATTTTTTCATGTTTATCGAAAAAATCGGGATCCGCAAACCTGTATAAATCGGAAAAAAGTCCGTTTCCGTCCGGCTGCGTCTTCCCATGAAATACCGTATTAAAATCGCACATACTTGTTAAATTCGCCAGTTCTATATAAACTGCTCCCGCAGTATCCGCCTGCCCGTACGCATTATGGCTTTCATAAAAATCGTCCGCTTCACCGCTTTGTAAGACCGGATAATCTATCTGCGTATCCGGTATGTAAATCCAGGCAAAAATATCCGGATTTTCTTCTTGTAACGCCGCAAAGTCTATCTGCGCATCTTCCGCGCTCTCTGTGGCTATGCCTGCTATCTCCTGTTTTTCTGCGGCTTCCTGCGTCTTGTTGCCGCATCCCGTTATCATACCGCTTATAGAAACTGCCATAAGCAGTATGGAAAATATTCTCTTTTTCTTATCCCCTACCATGACTTTATTCAATTTCCTTATAAAATATATCTAAAATTAACTCATACAAGGCTGTTTCATCCGGATAAAACTCTTCAAACTGCTCTCCCATCACGGTCTCGCCCTCTAAGGTATAAAAACTGTCCTTTTCAAAGCTGTAATCGGATATGATGGAAGCAAGGTACGCAGCTTCGTCCACGGATATATCCGTTACCATCTGCGGCGATATGGCGCGGTATAAATCAAGCGCCGTGGAAATATCCTTTTTGACTGCACGCTTTGCCGCCGTGATAAAGGCGCTCACATACTGTTCCTGTCTTGCCAGACGCATATCGGCGGAACCGAATATCTCGGTATCTCTGTATTTTACATACCAGAAAGCGTCTTCTCCAAGCAGATGCACCTGTTCATCTTTTACCAGCGCATCATCTATCTTCGTCATATCCTCCAGCACAACTACTTTCACGCCGCCGACCGAGTCATTGATAGTCGCAATCGCGCTCATATTGATAGCCGCATAACCATGCACCGGCAGGTTGTAAAACAGATTTGCCACCGCTTTTTGCTGGTATTCGCAGCTTTGTTCCATGCCGTTGCCAAAACCGTGCTGTACAGCTATCTGTGCTTTTGTGGTTGTGACATAGCCGCCGCTTTCATTATAAATATCAATATCGGACATAGTGTTGCGGTTGATGCCGATTATTTTGATGGTTTTCTCTTCCGGATTCATAACGGCTAAAAACAGTGCGTCCGCCTGTCCGCCATTCGTACCCTCCGCCACTTCCACGGCATCGCTGTCCTTATCAATTCCCATAATCAGGAAAGTCAGGATTTTGTCATTATATTCATAGATGGTATCTTTATATTTGACCCATCCTTCCTTCCATACATGTTCTTCTTCCGCGCTTAAGCTTTCATCGCCTATCACGGTCTGTAAGCTTATCTGCGCCTTGTCTGCGCTATGATGCAGCCGGTTTTTCCCTACTGCCTTGACAATGCCGAAACCGCCAAAGACCAGCCCAGTAAAAGCCAAAATCCCGCAGGCCGTCAGGATAAGGGGTCTGATACTTCGTTTTTTTTTGCCTCTTTTTCCCTTATCTTGGCTTCGGAGCCGTACTTACCGTAATATTTACCATAGTACCTGCCGTAATATCTGCCGTAATTACCGTAATAGCCCTTGCTGTTCATATCGACTTTATTCAGCACAACGCCTAAAATACGGCTTCCTGATTTATCAAGCTGCTCTTTAACTTTCTGTACAAAGCGGTAGCTGACCGCGTTGTTTTCCACTACCAACACCGTACCGTCGCAGCTTTTCGCTACTACCGCGGCATCAATCACGCTGCCAAGCGGCGGCGTATCGATAATCACATAGGAAAACGGATTTTTTAATACGTTTAACATCCCCGAAAACTTATCGCTTCCGAGCAGTTCACTCGGGTTAGGCGGCACGGGGCCTGAAAAAATCATATATAAATGCGGAATATTGGTCTGGCACATAACGTCGGTATATTTATACTTGCCGACGAGGCAGTGGCTCAAGCCAAGCTTCACCCCACCCGTCTTATAGCGTCCTACCAGCACGGATTTACGCATATCCGCATCGATTAAGAGTGTCCGGTTCCCGGCTTCCGCAAACGCCTTTGCCATTTCCATGGCGACGCTGGATTTTCCCTCGTGCGGCGTACAGCTTGTTACGGCAATGACTTTGACATTATCGCCGCAGAACTCAATATTGCTGCGAAGCGTCTTAAACGCTTCCTTAATCCGAAAATCGGTATTTTTATCAAACTGTAATTTGACGTCCTGCATCGCTATTTCCTCTTCGTTTTTCCTTTCTTTACCGTCTCTTCCTCCATTGCTACGGGTATCAGAGCCAGCGTGCTGAGTCCAAGGTATTTTTCAACATCATCCGATGATTTAATGGAATCATCCAATAAATACAGGATTAAAATAATGACACATACGAAAAATACGCCTGCAATGCCGCCAAACATCGTCCATTTTGTCACGCTGGGGCCTGCTTTTTCCGTCGGCAGATTAGCGGGTTCCACTACGTTTACCGCGTCAATATCCATAACGTTCTGGATATGTTCTCCCGCCACCTCTCTGATGCAGTCCGCAATCTTCATAGCCTGCACCGGGTCCGTATGTTCTACGGTAATCGATACGATTCGCGTATCCGTAGGCGTATTGACCGATACTTTTTCCAACAAATCGTCATATTCCATATCGGTTAAAGAAAGGTTTGCAATCACTTTTTCCAGTACATAGCGGCTGTTTATCAGCTCCGCATAATCTTTGGTAAGCTGCGTACCCATCTGCACGTCGCTGTAAGTAACCGTCGTATTATCCGATTTATTTAAAATATAGATTTTTGTCGTCGATTCATAGGTTGGCGTCAGAACAAATTTGCTGATAATAAAACAGACAACCGCCGCTACCAGCCCGACGCTTACAATAATCCAAAACCGGCTGAACAATATATGAATGACTTCTAACAAATCAATTTCAATTTCATCACTGTGTTTTTCCATCTTAACTGCATGCCTTTCTCTCAGCCTGCGCCTTTTCTAATAAAAAGCTGCTATTTCCTTATCCTGCAGGACGCGTTCCGGGTTATCATAAAAAAGCTGCCTGCTGTAATCCTCACCGTATCTTCTGCCCACATAATCCGCGCAGTCCGCCAAGTAAGGCGCCCTGTTTCCGGTATCGTGCGCATCCGTCGCTACAAAATGCACCTGACGGTGTTTTAACAGTTTTTTCGTAAACTGCTTTGCGCCAAAACCGAATTTCCCCATAATGCTTCCGGCATTTACCTGGATATAACAGCCCATTTCCACTAAGTCCGCTATTCCGCCTTTTTTCGCACAGAGATTTTGATAGCGTTCTGCATGCGCTAAAACCGGATAATAGCCGCCCATCAATATGGCGTTAAGGCCGTTTCTGATATAGTCATAGTCATCTAACGGACTAAACTCCACCAGCACATAACGGGAACCGGCCAGCGTATACGCCCGGGCGTCTTCTATTTCCCAGACAAGTTCGCTGCGATAATACAGTTCGTTTCCGATATAAAGTTTGATATCAATATTCTCTTTTGTCAGCCATGCACGCAGCTTTTCCACTCTCTCCGCGGCCTGTTGCGAGGTATCGTGATGCCCCGGCTTATTATGAGGCGTCAAAATGATGGCCGTAATGCCATCCGCCGCCGCAAGCCCGAGCATTTTCTTACTCGTCTCCATGTCCTTTGCGCCGTCGTCTATTCCGTACAGAATATGGGAATGAATATCAATATAATTTTTTATCTGTCTTTTTGCCGCATATGTACTCATACTCATGACCTATTATATAATATAACGTTTCTATGAATTTATCAATATCATTTGATGTAAAAAAAACGCGCTTTCTTGCTAAGTGAAAACTAACACTTTTCATATTATAATAGCTTAAACCTTTTATGTCAATAAAAACGCCTTATTATATCTAGCGTATGAGATGCATGTGTAATGTACAATCTATTACAAGTGGGAAAAATTACATTTTCCACTGTCGGTTTGCGCCGACATATCCGCGTCGGCGGCAAACTTCACAAATTATGAAAAGGATGTGACTTGTAATGATGTACGATGATTTTATTGCAAACAGGCTGTCCAGGCTCAGAATCCAAAAAGGCGTATCCGCGCGCGACATGTCTTTGTCGTTAGGACAGGCGAATAATTATATCAATACGATAGAAAATAAAAAATCACTGCCATCCATGCAATCCTTTTTCTATATCTGTGAATTTCTTGGCATAACCCCGCAGGAATTCTTTGACGAGGAAAATACCATTCCCGAACAGTTCCGGGAGTTTATGGAGGAAGCCAAAAAACTGGATGAAAATACCATGGCCCATATACTTGGCATCATGAAAGAGTTGAATAAGCACAGGTAATTTTATTCCACTGCTCTTTCATGTCTACAAACCAGGTGATATCCGTTCTCTCGTCATCTATGGAATTACTTTCTATCGCAGAAAAAATAGCTTCCAAAGCCACACGATTTTTCTGTTCGTATTCTTCTATGCTCTTTTTCAGTACCTCTTCCATCCGTGGCATCAATGTGTTATTATGCTTAAACTGCGCCAATTCCATTTTTAAATATTCTTCACACTGCCGGCACATCTGGCTGCCGCACCAAAGTTTCAAAAGCTTCAGATAGCCTGCGTAAAGAGCAATCACCAGTAATACGGTAAAAATGAGAAAGGATTTTAAATTGTAAAAAAGCATGACCACAAACGCAACAACATAATAGATAAAATCATTGACCGCACTCCAGGGTATCACCGTCCTTATCATATTATCAAATTCTATTAAAAAGCCGCCCGCTTTCGTGTTTTCAACAGCGCTGCTAATCTGCCCCTGTGCGATAATGGCTTCAAACAAAAAGCTGCATATTAGCATAAACATGGGAAGCATTACCAATACTTTCCTCTTTTTATCCCATTTTTTGCCAATATTTCTTACCATGTCGCTTGTTTTATTGCCAAATGCCGTAATTTCATTTCCTCCAAATTCCAGCGTCTCCGCCCTATCTGACATTTCCTTATACAGCTTATTTTTTCTTGTCTCGTATTCCCTATATAATTTTTCACTTTCATTTTCTTTTTCAAACAGATATTCGCCAATGCTTTGGAACATCTTTTTCATTTCTTCCAGTACCTGGTCATAATTTTGGGCAACACTTTTAAGCAGTTCCCTAAGTAGGAGAGCTGCCGCCTTATCAAATTCCTTTTTAATATTGATAAAAATTTCCGTATAGGAGTTTCTGTTTTTTCTTTCCGCGAAAGATGTCTTTACACCGGAAACTTTCTGTATATTTCCATAAACCCTTTTGACTACAGCGTTTTCACGCTCTGCCATAAAGTCCATTGTCGATTCATTCTCTGCATGGCATTTATCCATGGTCTTTTGAACCTGTAATTTGAATGCCTGTATGGATGCGGCTTTCATGCCCTCGTCACTTTCCCCGTTATCCGGTATCAGTTCCCGGCCGATACTTGCAAGCATCCTCTCCACCGCAGCATGAATATCGCTCCAATTCACATTCTCCGCTGTTATCTGCTTCTTACATTCCTCTATAACATGCAGGCTCTCCAATGCAAGTTCCTGTTTTACCGCGCACCTTTCCAGTTCCGTCATCCATTCTATGGCTCTTATCGTTAAAGCAGCCTCTCTGGCTTCCACTAATATCTGTCCGGACTCCTGCGGTTCCATATCATGTAAATGTGGCGCGTAACCGCCGACAGCTTCCGAAATCATTTCTTCTTTATAGCGGTCAATATCCTGATTCATTTCCAACATCAGCTTTTCCATAAAATCCGCTATCTTCTTTTTATGGTCCGCTACATAGGCGTCAATGGATTCCCTGACTTCCGGCGGAATTTTATGATTTTCATCATATCCTACGGAAGAGGATTTGCTGTTTTCAGTTGTACCCCCCCCCGAGAAAATACACTTCCGCCATCTCGTTCTGTGCCTGTTCTTCTCTTTTGTGTGCAATGCTTATATTCATATCTATGCCTGTATCCTTTCTCAGCACATATCCATCGTTAAAATAATTTGTCAAATA
This sequence comes from Bacillus sp. (in: firmicutes), assembly GCA_023666125.1. GTDB lineage: Bacteria > Bacillota > Clostridia > Lachnospirales > Lachnospiraceae > UBA3282. Next base: position 10,291 of record JAMPCN010000007.1, read on the forward strand.
TAAATATATTACATCCAAATTTTACAAAATCCACGCTGTGTATTTCTCATAATAATATATTTCCCTTATTATGTCAACAAAATAATTTTATATATCCAACTGCATCTGCACTTCCGACTCCGCCTGCAATTTAAACTCCTCAATCTGGACCGGATTTAATTCCGGTAAATCCTCCAGGGATTTCACGCCGAAACTGCGTAAAAACTGTTCCGTCGTTCCGAATAACAGCGGGCGTCCCGGAGCGTCCAGTCTGCCGACCTCCGTAATCAGGTCATATTCCAAAAGCTTATTGACCGCATGGTCACAGCTTACGCCTCGCACCTTTTCAATCTCCAGCCTCGTAACCGGCTGCTTATAGGCGATAATGGACAACGTTTCCAGTAAGGTATCCGTCAGCACGTACTTTTTCGGCGTCTTGGCAATTTTTATCAGATATTCATAAAGTTCCCCTTTCGTACAAAGCTGTACCGCGTCCTCTAAAGTTGTCAGACCGATGCCTCTGTCCTCTTTCTGATAGTCTTTCTCCATTTCCGCCAGAATCTCTTTTACCGTCTGTTTGTCCTCTTCTATCACTTCCGCCAGCCTCTCGATTTCAACGGAATCTCCCATCGTAAATAAAATCGCTTCCAGCACGGCTTTCGCCTTTTCTCTCTCCATATTAATTTCCATGCCTTTCTTTCCAACCTACGACATTCTTTATACGGCTTCTTTTACCGTAATCGTAATGTCTCCGAAAATATCTTCCTGCGCTATGCCAATCTTTCCGATTTTCATCATTTCCAAAATCACCAGAAAAGTTACAATAATTTCCATTTTACTGTTCTGCTTTTCCAACAGCCGGCGGAAACTGAATTTTTTATGGCTTTTTAAATAATCCTCTATGTATACGATTTTGGCGTCCATATCGATTTCGTCCTTTTCGATTTTACCAAACGTGCTTCTGACAGGGTCAATTTTATCCTCCTGCCTTTTTAACATGGACTTAAAAATTTCATGCAGTTTTGCAAGCGTCATGTCGCCAATCAGTTCCTCGTAATTAACAGGTTCTTTATATTCGCTGATTTCCTTAGGAAGCGTCGGCCTTTTGTAGAGGCTTTTCTGCGCTGCAACCATTCTGTCCTTTAATTCATAGGACATATATTTGCACATCTTATACTGCAATAACTGTTCCACCAGTTCCGCTCTCGGGTCTTCCTCTTCGCCCTCTTCATTGACTTCTTTCGGCAACAGCATCCTGCACTTAATATCAATCAGGGTTGCCGCCATCACGAGGAACTCGCTCATGACGTTCATATCCTCTCTCTCCATCTGCTTGATATAATCCAGATACTGCTCCGTAATTTCCACGATAGGAATATCGTAAATATCCACTTTATTTTTGTCTATCAAATGTAATAATAAATCCAACGGTCCTTCAAAGACCTCTAATTTTACGGGAATTGCCATAGCCTGTCCACCCTTTTATTTTCTGTTTTGCTAAGACGCAGGTTTTATATGAATCATTACCAGCTCGCCCGGATTAAAGATACGAATCGGCAGCGTATGCGAACCGAGTCCTCTGCTCAAAATCATAACGGTGTTATCCTTTTCATATCTTCCGCCGTCGTATTTGGGAAATAATGTCAGTTTCGGAGAAACCACGCCTCCTAAAAACGGAAGTTTCATCAGGCCGCCATGCACATGCCCCGACACGACCAAATCCGCTCCCCACTTTACATAGTCCTCAAAGTAATCCGGATTATGGGCAATCAGAATCTGGAATTTATCCTTTTGTGCCGTTCCCAGTAAATCCGTAAGATAATCATCCGGCATCGGATAGGTACGAAATTTCCGGTAATAACGCCGCTCCACCTGCAAACCGCATATGTTGATGTTTGCAGATGGCAGTTCGACGCTCTCATTGATTAACGGTTCTATTCCGAAACTGTGCAGGTTTTCGATGTAATCTTCGTATACGCCCTCGGCCTGCTCCGGATATAAACCAAGATGCTGTTCATGATTTCCCATGCCGTAATAAACCGGATATTTTCGTGATAGCCTGTTCATCAAATCCACCGCAACATGATATTTTCCCTTTGTGTCACGCGCCGTCAGCATATCGCCTGCAACCAGAACCGCATCCGGCGCAAGTTCATCTATTTTACGAAGCAGCCTCTCATTCTGCTCCCCAAAAGATTTGTTGTGTAAATCCGCTAACAGCGCAAACGTATATTCTCCGGCTGCCTTATCGGATTCTATTTCATATTCCGCCGTTACAAACCGGTTACAGTCATAATACATAACCAGTAAAAAAAAGCAGATAAGAACGACCAGTACGGTCAATATCACAGGAATCATTTGCGTTCTCCATTTATATCCAAAATAACTTATAAAGTATATCACAAATCATAGCGAAACCGCAATCCCAAGTGTACACTGTTAAAAAACTAAATATTCCATCCATATTTTGTGCAGATAGTCCAAATATCCCGCCTCTTCCACGGATTTTGCCGCCAGAATGGACACGCTTCCGATACGGGTTCCGTTTAATTTATAAACGGCCTCTCCGATGGCATCCCCCTCCGACACCGGCGCCCTGACAATCTCCGGCAGGCTGATTTCTTTTTCGATATCATTCAAATTATTTCCGGCTGTATCCAGATAATGAAATTCTCCCGCGTAAGCTAAATTGACGCTGTCTTCTACGCCGCCTTCCACTCTCTGCGCCGGTAATGCGTCCTGATTGGCATCCGTATACATTTTGCTGACGCTGTAACCGTAATTTAAAAGCGTTATGGCATCCGCAAATCTTGATTTTCCATCCGGCGCAGCCATAATAACCGCAATTAATTCCATGCCGTCCTTATCGGCGGTGGCGGACAGACAATATAACGCCTTGGAGGTAGACCCCGTCTTTAAGCCGGTCGCCCATTCGTACTGCTTTAGCAGTTTATTGGTGCTGGATAAGGTAAACGTGGAAGTTCCCTGCGCCGTATGATGTTCAATGTCCTCCATCCAAATGCCGCTGTAATGGAAGATTTCCGGATATTTTGTAATCAGTTCCCTGGACATAATCGCCACATCTTTGGCAGACGTATAATGGTTATCCGAATCCGTCAGCCCGCAGCAGTCCTCAAAATGCGTATTCTGCATCCCAAGGCTTTCCGCCTTTTCATTCATCAACTTGACAAATTCACCCTCGCTGCCCGCTATGTATTCTGCCACCGCTACGCTGGCGTCATTTCCTGATGATACGGTAATGCACTTTATCATGGTGTCTAATGTCTGGCTCTCTCCCTCTTCCAGAAAGACCTGCGAACCGCCCATGGACTTTGCATGTGCGCTGGTCGTCACCATGTCGTCTAACGTAATCCTTCCGCTTTCCAAATGTTCAAAGATGACAAGCAGTGTCATAATTTTGGTAATGCTGGCCGGACTCCTTCTTGTCTCGGCATCCTGTTCACAAATCACCTGACCGGTCGAAGCCTCCATAACGACATAGGAGGGCGCCGACACTTCCGGCGCCGCATATGCCCGAATCGGCCATAACATGGCTGCCATGCAGATATTGACCGTCATACAGATACAAAGCATTACGGAAAATACCGCCGCCCGTTTTTTTTCTTTTTTCAACACTCATCTCTCCCGCATATTCCTCTATATCATAAATATTAAAAAAAGAAAAAAGATATACCAACAGAATCATATAACAAAATCCCTGACATCAATCAGGGATTTGTTCACATGGATTATTAATTGTATTTCCGTTTTCTCGCTGCTTCAGACTTTTTCTTGCGTCTTACGCTTGGTTTCTCGTAATGCTCTCTCTTACGAATTTCCTGTTGAATACCAGCTTTTGCACAGCTTCTTTTAAAGCGACGCAATGCACTGTCTAAAGTCTCATTTTCTTTCACGATTACGTTCGACATTCCGCACCTGACCTCCCTTCAGTCCCTAACAAGTAACACGACTGATTGGGTTATTTCTTGCACAACTGTGCTGTGTGTATCTACACACAATATAAATTATACCACAATCTGGATATGAGTCAACTACTATTTTTCATTTGTTTTTCATGGTACACTGGCATAAGAAAACATCCCGGAACCGAACCAAAACAGAAACCAAAACAGAAAGAAGACGCCGACATTATGAAAACAACAGGCATCATTGCTGAATATAATCCGTTCCATAACGGACACGCTTACCATATCGCGAAAGCAAAAGAAATGACCGGAGCCGATTACTGCATCATTATTATGAGCGGAAACTATGTGCAGCGCGGCGCGCCCGCCATCATGGATAAAGGTCTGCGCGCACACGCGGCGCTGATGTGCGGAGCGGATTTGGTCATTGAACTGCCCGTCCACTACGCCGCCGCCAGCGCGGAATACTTTGCAGAGGGCGCCGCCGCCCTCTTAGACAGGCTGGGCGTTGCCGATAGTCTGTGTTTTGGCAGTGAATGCGGCGACTTACAAGCCCTGCTTCGTCTTTCTGACGTTTTATTATCCGAAAATACGCAGTTAAAATCTCTTATCCGGGAAAATATAAAGGCGGGGTATTCCTATCCGCAGGCAAGAAGCCTTGCGCTTACTGACGCCTATCCACAGCTTACAGACGAAATTTTACTGATGCAGCAGCCGAATAACATTCTGGGCGTGGAATATCTGAAAGCCCTGAAAAAAAGAAACAGCCGCATCATCCCCTATACCATATCCAGAGATGGCGGCGGCTATCATGACGCCTCTTTGCAATCCGTCCACAGTTCCGCACTTGCCATCCGGAATTTCTTTATGGAAAACGGCGATATTTCCCTGTTACAAGAACATATCCCCGCCGCTTCTTATCAGGAGCTTGTACAAGCATACCAAAAATTTTTCCCGGTCTTGGCGGATGATTTTTCCGCCCTTCTGGCCTATAAGCTGATGCAAGCGCCGGATGACGGTCTTAGCGTCTATTTTGATATTGATAAGGATTTCTCCGATAAGGTAAAAAAGCTTTTTTATTCCTATACGGATTTTACCTCCTTTTGCGATGCCTTAAAATCCAAAAATATGACTTATACCAGAATTTCCAGAAATCTTCTTCATATTTTGTTAAATATTTATCAGGAAGATATCGACAATTTCCGCGCGCGGGATTATGTTTTTTATGCCAGAATTCTGGGATTTAAAAAAGAATCCGCCCCCCTGCTTACGGCAATCAAAGCGAATTCCTCTATCCCGCTTATCTCCAAACTGGCAGATGCCCCTGCCCTGATTTCTTCCCCATACGGACGCAGTATGCTCACGCAGGAGATACAGGCGGACGACATATACCGTATGGTACTACAGCAGAAATTCCACCGGCATCTGCCAAACGAATACCAGCGTCAGATTATTATTGTTTAAAATATTACTCTGTCACTTTCTCAATATATTGTTCGATTCTGTCATGGACGATATCCGAAACCTGCGCGGTCGTCATCCCTTTATATTCCTCGTAATACAGCGGCGGCAGATAATGCACCTGCGTTCTTACCGTCTTAATCGACCATTCTTCAAACACTTTATAGGAATCAATCAGCACCACCGGCACAATCGGCGCCTTAGCTTTCATTGCGCTTTTAAAACACCCCGGCTTAAATTCACAGACTCTGTTATGGTTATGATAATATCCGCCCTCGGGGAAAATAATATATTTTCTTCCGGCCGCGACTTCCTCCGATACCTGTTTCATTAATTTCACGGTCTGGCGTGCATCCTCTATTTTGAGCCGCTTTCCATGCACCAAATCAATAAACTGCGAGGTCAGTATCATATGGGATTTGGCATCATCTATGACAATGGCGCACGGCCTGTCATGCGTATGGACAATGCCGAGCGCGTCATATTTGCCCTGATGGTTTGGAAACATCACATAACCGCCCTCTTTCGGTAAATTCTCCATACCGTATCCCTGTGTTTGAATATGTCCTGTTTTCATCATCCGCCGTACTGCCAGGCGGGCATAACGATAGCACTGCTCCTCCGTATATTTCTCCGGATGCTTCGCCATATATGCCATTTTCGGAATCATATAAAGTCTTGGCAGATTGCAGACAATCACCTGGATAAAACGTAACATTAAAAACACTCTCTTTCCATCTCATAGTAATGGTGAAAACAACTTTAAAATCGGACCCAGCACATTCATCCTCATAAACTGTTTCTTACACCAGCCAAGCGTAATCTCTTCACAGACTACAAAGGTATCTTCCATATCCTTTTTCAGTTCCATAACCGCGTCGGCACGGTATAAAAAAACGCCGCATTCAAAATGATGGTAAAAACTCCGATAATCGAAATTAATCGTGCCTACGGCGGCTGTCTCATCGTCGCAAAGCACACATTTGGAATGAATAAATCCGGGCGTATACTGGTATATTTTGACACCCGCCTCTATCAGATTCTGATAATTGGACTGCGTCAGCCTGTAAATCATCTTTTTATCGGGAATGCCCGGTGTGACAATCCGCACGTCCACGCCTCTTTTGGCCGCCAGTTTCAATGCCGTACACATTTCATTATCGGTAATCAAATACGGTGTAAATGCGTAAAAATACTTTTTGGCATATCCTATCATATTCAAATAAACATTTTCCCCGACCGTCTCATCATCAAACGGCGTATCGCCGTAAGGCTGTACATAGCCGTTTCCCGTTATTTCTCCGTTAAAACGGTAACGATATAAGCTGTAGTCATTGTCGGTTTGACGTGAAATATTCCACATTTGGAGAAACATTTCCGTGAAATTCCAGACCGCCTCTCCCTCTATGCGGATGCCGGCATCTTTCCAATAGCCGTAGACAGTCTCATAATTGATATATTCATCCGCAAGGTTAATACCGCCGGTATAACCGATTTTACCGTCAATTACCACGATTTTTCTATGGTCTCTGTTATTTAAAATAAGCGTCATAAACGGAATCAGTTTATTAAAGGCAACGCATTTGATGCCCTTTTGTTCAATATACTGGTCATAGCCCTTGGGCAGCTTAAAAACGCTTCCCACGTCATCATAAATCAGTCTTACTTCTACGCCCTGTGCCGCCTTTTTTTCCAGAATCTTTAAAACTTCATCCCACATCACGCCCTCTCCGAGAATGAAATATTCCAGGAAAATAAAACGTTCGGCGCTCTCAAGGTCTTTTAACATCTGCTTCCAGTACGGAAGCCCGTCCGGATAATAAACTGTATCGGTATGTTCCCATACCGGCGTTTTCGCATAACGGTTCAGATAACTGCTCTGATTGGCCACCGCCGGATTCTCGCCGCGCAGTTTTTCCATAATATCCTCGTTTTGAGGCATATTATTTCGCATCAGTTCATTCGATAAGCGTATACTGTTACGCAGTTTCCGCGGAATAATAACATGTCCAAACGACAGATATAAAATTCCGCCAAATAGGGGAAAAGCCAAAATCGGCACAATCCAGGCGAGTTTTACCGCAGGGTTATTCGGTTTCCAGATAAGGTAAAAGACAATGAAAATACTAAGCACCCTGAGTACGATAGCAATTTCCACATAATGATTTGCCCACTGAAAAATTTCTAACAGGAAAAAGCCGACCTGCAATAATACAATCAGCGCCGTTATAAAAACTCTGTTCAACACAAACTGTAATAACTTTCTCATATGCACCCTTGTCCTATTTCTACTATAACACAAAAATGGAAACGACGCAAACGACATGCTATGCGCGATACGGATTTACATGCACCATACAGTGCTTCACATCCGGAAAATTCTGCTCTATTTTATGATGCACGCATTCCGCTATGGCATGTGTTTCATTCAAGGTTCTGTTTCCATCTGCCGCAATTTCAATATCCACATAGATTTTATTGCCAAACAGACGGGTACGCAAAACGTCAATCCCCAATACGCCGCTTTGAGACTCTATGACTTGACGCATTTTGTAAATGGTTTCGTCATCACATGCCTTATCTACCATTTTATCCACGGCGTCCTTAAATATATCATAGGCAGCTTTCATAATAAAAATACTGATAACAACGCTTGCCACACTATCAAATACCGGATAACCGATGCGGGAAGCGAAAATACCGAATAACGCGCCGACAGAAGATAAGGAATCCGAACGGTGATGCCAGGCATCCGCCATAAGCGCGCCGGAGTTAATTTTTTTAGCCGCCGCCCTTGTATACCAGAACATCCACTCCTTGACCGCTATGGAAAGAATGGCCGCCGCAAGCGCCAGTATGCCCGGTATGGGAAGCTCTTCATAATGTCCGTCAAGAATCGTCATAATCCCTTTATAGCCAATGCCGAAACCGGTAATGCACAATACGACCGCCAGCACGATGGAGGCAACGCATTCCAGCCTTTCGTGGCCGTACTGGTGGTCTCTGTCCGACTTCTTCGCAGACATCTGGACGCCTATCATAACAATAATCGTACTGAATACGTCCGACGCCGAATGCACCGCATCGGAAATCATTGCGCCGGAAGACGCCACGATACCTGCTATCAGCTTTAATAAGGACAGCGCCATATTGACTATGATACTGACAAGCGAAACCCGCATTGCGATCTTCTTTTCCATACTTGATAACCTTCCCCTTTTTTTAACTTACAATTCCGGTATGGCTGCCGCCGCTTTTTTCTTTTGTGACGACAATCTGTTTTTCGATTTTTTCCTGTAAACTTGCCACATGGGAAATAATACCGACCAGCCGGTTCCCCTCGGCAAGCCCCTGCAGCGTATGAATGGCCTGGCTTAACGACTCTTCATCGAGATAACCAAAGCCCTCATCCACAAACATCGTATCCAATGAAATACCGCCGGAAGCCGATTGTATTTCATCCGACAGTCCAAGCGCCATGGATAGGGAAGCGAGAAAAGCTTCTCCGCCGGATAATGTCTTAACGCTTCTGACCGTTCCATTATAATGGTCTATGACATCCAGCTCCAAGCCGCTCTGGCTTTTGATATTCTGCGGCGCCTGCGCCCTTTTCAACTCATACTGCCCGCCGGACATCTGCATAAACCTTGTATTGGCCCTGTCTATCATTTTATCAAAATAATCCATCTGCACATATGTTTCCAGCATGATTTTATCCCTGCCGGAAATATTCCCGTTTACCGTTGCCGCCAATTCTCCAATATATCCCCACTTTTCCTCTATTTCCTGCAGCTTTTGCCCCTGTTTCTCAATGGCCTGCATCGTTCTTTTATTGGTCTGTGTATGCAGCATAAGTTCTTTCTGCTTCGTTAAGGCAAGCTGCCTTTTATCCGTTAAATCCTGTCTTTTTACTAAAAGCGGCTCTGTCTGCGTCTCCTTTTCTTCCTTTATCTGACCGGTCAGCATCTCTTTCCTGTTTTGATATTTCTGATACTCTTTCTCTTCTTTCTTCCATAGAGCTTCCGCATCGGCAAGCTCTTCTTTTCTGTGCAGCGTTTCTTTTTCTTTTTCCTGCACGATATTCTGCGCCTGCTTTTTACCGGTAAAAATAAGCAGGATGCCTTCATTTTCTTCTTTATCCGCCTCCGCCGCCATTTGCCGATACTGCTCCGACGCATTTTCCAGCCTTCCTTTCACCGCGCCTGCCTCTTCGCTTGCCTGCCTTGCCTTTAGGTTACTCTCTTCCCACATTTTCTTGGCTTTTTCCACCGCTTCCTTGGACGGCGCGCTTTTCTTTTGCAGCGCGGGGGCAGGATGCACCGGGGAACCGCAGACCGGACAGGCTTTTCCTTCCTCCAAATGTCCGGCCAAAATTCCCGCCTGTTCATCAAGATAGCAGCGTTCCATCTCGTCATATTCCTCTTTGCGGCATCTGTTGAAAGCCGCTGCCTGTCGGTAGCTTTCTTCACTTTCCCGTACCTGCTCTTGCAGCATTTTCACCTGTTTGGCCATTGCCTCCCGCGCTTCTTTTCTTTCCAGCAATACCAAAGAATCCTGATACTGTTTTTGCAGTTTTTCCTTTTCTTCTTCCGCATTATGAAATTCCTGCATCTTCGTCTGATACTGTGTCTGTAACGCTTCTATCCGGGGTTTTAACAGGGCAATCTGTTGATTCGTATATTCCAGTTCCTCTTTGCGTTTTTTCTGCTCATTTACCCTGCCGATAATCTGGTTTATTTTCTCCAGTTCCTTATCCGCCTCGTCTATCTGCTCCTGCAGACAGGCAGCCTCTTTTTCCTCTTTCTCTGTCTGCGCACGGATAAGCTTTGCTATCTCTGTCGGCGTTATCACCTTTTGATTTTGGCGCACCTCTTCCATTGCCGCCCCGAATTCGTCCTCCGTAGTCAAAACGCCGTCAATATACTGCGCGATACTCAGTCTGACGCTTTCATATTCCGCCCGCAGTTTTCCGCTTTCGGACTTTAACCTCTCCTGCAATGCCTGATATGCTTTCGTATGAAAAATTTCCCTGAAAATCTTACTTCTCTCTTCCGTCTTTGCATATAAAAGCCTTAAAAAATCCCCCTGTGCTATCATAGCAATCTGTGTAAATTGATTTTTGTCCAGTCCAAGCAGTTTTATCACAGCCTTTGTCACATCCCTGCTCTTCGTTACCATATGTCCGTCCGGATAAACCAGTTCCGCCTCCGCCTTATTTAGCGTATATCCTTCGCCCTTTTTTAACGGCCTTTGATATTCCGGATTTCTGGTAATCCGGTACTCTGCACCATGATAGGAAAATGTCATTTTTACATAGGTCGGCGTCTCTTTCGCCGCATATTGGGAACGGAGCATATCCGCTCCTCTTGCCGAACCGCTCGCCTCTCCGTACAGCGCAAAGACAATGGCGTCAAAAATGGTCGTCTTACCCGCTCCGGTATCCCCCGTAATCAAATAAAGACCCCTTGTTCCCAATTTACTAAAATCAATGGATTCCTCTCCGGCATACGGGCCAAATGCCGATAAAGTCAATGTAAGCGGTCTCATAATTCCATCTCCCACACTTCTCCTATCATATCAGACACATATTTTTCCTGCTTGTTTGACATTTCTTTCTGATTCTGCATCGCAAACAATTCTTTTGTATAAGTAAGCGGCGACTTTTGTTCTACCGCCGCTATTTCGCCCGCTTCCAACGCATTTTTTACCCTGGCGTTATCATAATCCAGTTTCATCAGATTCGGATAGATAACCCGCAGCTTGCCAAGCGCGTCAAAAATATCCGTTTCATCCGTCAAGGTAATGGCAACATAATCGTTCGTATTGGTCTTTTCATAAAGGCTGCGGCTCGTCAGTTCTTCATAACTTCCCCGGATTTTACGCATATCATGAAGCGGGGTAAGGGGAATCTCCCTTATCCTGACATCTCCTTTTTCGCATAACTCGACAACCACCGCCGCCTTTTGATGGGAAACTTCCGAAAAAGAATATTTAAGCGGCGTTCCGGCATAGCGGATTGTCTCCTTTCCCACCCACTGCGGTCCGTGGATATGTCCCAATGCCACATAATCAAAGTCCGCAAATAAAAAAGCGTCCACATTATCAAGCCCGCCGACCGAAACTTCCTCCGAATCGCATCTTTTTGCACCGGTCACAAACTGATGCGCCACCAGGATATTTCTGCGTTCTTTATTTATTTTTATCCGTTCCATCACAAGAGAAAGCGCCTCCTGATAGGAGGTAATCTCCTGCGCCTGTTCGGGAAAGGCATGTCTTACATACGCAGGTTTGATAAACGGCAACAGATAAATATCTATCATGCCATAGGCGTCCTTACACGTTACGGGTTTTATATCCCCCTGATATACGCCTGCGACATAAACGCGGCTGTCCGCCAGAATTTCCGCGCCAAAAGACAGTCTTTCCACAGAGTCATGATTTCCGCCGATTAAAAAAACAGGAATCTTTTTTCCTGCAATTTCCGTCAAAAAGCGGTCAAATAACTGCACCGCCTCCGTAGACGGAACTGTTTTATCATAAATATCCCCGGCAATCAGAATCCCCTCTATCCGCTCGTTATCTATTATGTTACTAATTTCACCCAGAATGTGTTTCTGGTCTTCCAACATGGAAAAATCATGCACCCGTTTCCCCAGATGCAAATCCGCCAAATGTAAAAATTTCATACTCTTACCTTAAAAGATAGGGCGCAATGGCCTTTTCAATCTCCGATATTTTTTCATTCGTTTCCAATATCCTAAGTTCCACACGTTCAGACAAATCCATGGAAAAAATACCCATAATCGACTTGGCATCCACCACATACCTGCCGGAAACCAAATCAAAATACCCGTCAAAATTGCTGATAACAGAAACAAACCCCTTCACACGCTCAATAGAATTTAAATCCAGCATATAACTTTTCATCTCTTTATCCGCTCCTTTGTACCATTTTGTAAACACTGTATAAAACATCTTACACTTTTCTTCGCCAAATGACAACATTTTCAAATAAGCTGTTCATAAATACGCTCCAAAACGCTCTCATCCAGCGTAATTTCATTTAATACCGTATGCCGCTCCGGCCTGGTTGCCGCCGCTTTTTTCCAGGCATCCACAAAGATTTCTTTCGTAATATTCCAGTTCATCGGATTGATGTCAATCTCATACGCCCGTAAAACCTCCCGCAGCCTGATGGCGTTTCTTCCCTGTAACATGCAACTGACAACGCTGCCAAGCGCAACCGCCATGCCATGTGAAATGGTTATCTGCGGATAGTTTGCCTCTAACGAATGGCAGAAAAGATGTTCCGAACCGCTGCTCGGCCTGGAATTTCCCGCAATCTCCATGGCAAGCCCGCCCATTACAAGAGCCTGCGTTAAAACCTTGATAAATTCTTTACTTTTTAAAGATTTTTCCTCGTTATAACAAAGTGAAGCCAGCGCCATATCAGAAATCATATAGGCGAAATCATCCACCCTTTCCCCCCGGTATGCCGCATCTAGTTTCCAGTCATATAACGCCGTATACTTGCTTAACGTGTCGCCAATGCCGGACTTTAACTGATGTGCGGGCGCATTCATAATCACGTTGATATCCACTAATATACCCGTCGGTATCTTACACCCTAACGTCTTTCTTGTCTTTTCATCAACATCCAGAACCGCCACCGGAGATGCCAGACTGTCGTTACTTAACGTGGTCGGCAGACAGATATAGGGAATTTTCCCTACAAATCCGGCATACTTTGCAACATCTAAAACCTTGCCGCCGCCAATGCCGATAATCACCTGAAAATTTTCCACAAAAACCGCGCGCGCCAGTTCCATCGCCTGTGCGAAAGAGTTGTCTTCAATCAGATACAGTTCGCTGTGCGGCAAATCTTTCTGCATTTCATCCAGATATTTGCGGATAATGTCCTGCAACGCCGTTTCCGTGACAATCATTACCTTTTTATCCGTAATGTCCGGTACGCATTCCAACAAAGCCTCGTCCAGATGTTCATAAATCCCCTCTTCAATAATCAAACAATACGGTAAACTAAACCTGTTCATCCTCTTCTGTTCCTTTCTGTACTATTTAACCTAATGCCACATCCAACACCATCATTATTAAAAATCCAACCGCAAAGCCAAGCGTCGAGCCGTCCGTATCGCCATCCGCAGACGCTTCCGGAATCAATTCCTCCACAACGACAAACAGCATCGCCCCTGCCGCAAACGCCAGCAAAAACGGAAGCGCCTTTTCCACCGTACCCGTTACCAATATCGTTAAAAATGCGCCTATCGGTTCCACGACGCCCGATAAAACGCCGTACAGAAACGCTTTCTTTTTTCCCGTTCCATTGCTTTTCATCGGCATGGAAATAATCGCGCCCTCCGGAAAATTCTGAATCGCAATGCCTACGGCAAGCGCATAGGCTCCCGCCATCGTAATCTCATGGCTGCCCGATATCACGCCCGCAAAGACAACGCCGACCGCCATCCCCTCCGGAATATTGTGTAAAGTCACCGCCAGCGCCAGCATGGCAGTCTTTGTCAACCCGCTCTTTATGCCCTCCGGTTTTTCTCCCCCCAGATGCAGATGCGGAATCAATTTATCCAGTCCGTACAAAAAAAGAATCCCTACGGCAAATCCCGACGCTGCCGGAACAAACGCCCACCGTCCGTAATTTTGCGACATTTCAATCGCCGGAATTAAAAGCGACCAGACGGAAGCCGCCACCATCACGCCGGATGCAAAACCGAGAAGCGCCTTTTCCACCAACGGATTTATCCTATTTCTCATAAAAAGCACACAGGACGCTCCCGCTAAGGTTCCCAGAAAAGGAATCATAAGTTCGAAAAATAAATCCATAATCAAAGCCCTCCTGCTATATTATATGCACTTTTTTGCGAATGGCTATGAAACTGCCAAATACAGAATCTGATAAACCAGGCACGACACTATCCATGCAACGCCGCACTGCATAAGAACTACCGCAAAAGCGCGCCAGGCGGAATCCATTTCCCGCTTAATGGTTGCCACCGCCGCAACGCAGGGCGTATATAACAGCGTAAAAACCAAAAAGCTGACCGCTGATATCGGAGTAAATATCGTTCCCAGCGTTTCGCTTAAATTGCCCATCGTCGAACCTGTCAAAACACCCAAAGTGCTGACTACCGCCTCTTTGGCCGTAAAGCCGCTGATTAAGGCGGTCGCCACACGCCAATCATTAAAACCAAGCGGTGAAAAAACAGGCGCCAGATACTTTCCTACCATGGCAAGCAGGCTGTCCCTACTGTCCGCAACCACATTAAGTCTATTGTCAAATGTCTGCAAAAACCAGATAATCAATGTGGCAAGAAAGATAATGGTAAACGCCCTCTGCAAAAAATCTTTGGCCTTTTCCCACATCAGGCGTGCCACGCTTTTTGCCGACGGGAAACGGTAATTCGGCAGTTCCATCATAAAGGGCATGGAGTTTCCTTTAAATATCGTATGATTTAGTGCGATTGCCACAAGCAGCCCGACGATAATGCCCGCTATGTACAGCCCTATCATCACAAGCGCCGGATGCTTGGGGAAAAATGCCGCCGTAAATAAAGCATAAATCGGAATTTTCGCCGAGCAGCTGATAAAAGGAATCAGCATAATCGTCATTTTTTTATCTCTGTCCGAAGACAGCGTCCTGCTTGACATAACCGCCGGAACGCTGCACCCGAAGCCAATCAGCATGGACACAAAACTTTTACCGGATAAACCGATTTTACGAAGCGGCCTGTCCATTACGAACGCAATCCTTGCCATATACCCGGAATCCTCCAGAATGGAAAGGAAGAAAAATAAAACGACTATAATCGGCAGAAAGCTTAAAACGCTTCCCACTCCCGTAAAAATACCGTCTATCACAAGGCTTTTGACAACCGGATTAATACCGTACGCCGTCAACGCGCTATCTGTCCAGCCGGATAATGTATCGATTCCCATACTCAATAAATCGCTTAAAAAAGCGCCGATAACGCCGAATGTCAGCCAGAAAATCAACAACATAATCAGTAAAAAAACAGGAATGGCAAAATATTTTCCGGTCAGAACCGTGTCTATCCTGACGCTTCTTTTATATTCCCGGCTTTCCCTGCATTTAATAACCGCACTTTCGCATACTTTTTCAATAAAGGCATATCGCATATCGGCAAGCGCGGCGTTTCTGTCCATCCCGCTGTCCTGCTCCATCTCCACGATACTGTGTTCCATTAATTCCAATTCATTCTGCGACAGATGCAGGCGTTCTATTATGTCTTTATCTCCCTCCACTATCTTGCTTGCCGCAAACCGCGGTGACATTCCTATCTCTTCCGCATGATCTTCCACCTGATGGCTGACCGCATGAATACAGCGATGCACAGGCCCCTTTTCACAAAAATCCGTCACCGCCGGATAGATACGTTTCCCGGATACCTCCCTGACGGCATGAATCAAATCCTCTATACCCTCATTTTTAATCGCGCTGATGCCGATGACCGGGATGCCAAGCTGCTGCTCCATCTTTTTTACATCTATCGTACCGCCGTTTCCCCGTACCTCATCCATCATATTCAACGCCAGTACCATCGGAATGTGCATCTCTAGCAGTTGCAGCGTCAAATAAAGATTTCTTTCGATATTGGTCGCATCTACAATATTGATAATGCCGTCCGGTTTTTCATTTAAAATAAAATCCCTTGTAACAATCTCCTCCCGGCTGTATGGGCGGATGGAATAGATACCCGGTAAATCTACTACCGCATCTCCTTTTTCGCCCCTGATTTCTCCGGTCTTTCTGTCTACCGTAACGCCGGGAAAATTTCCCACATGCTGATTGGAACCTGTCAACTGATTAAACAATGTTGTCTTTCCGCAATTCTGATTGCCTGCTAATGCGTATATCATGAATTTTTCTCTTCCTTTACCTCTATTTTCTGAGCGTCTTCTTTCCGAATCGTCAGTTCATATCCTCTCAACTGTATTTCAATCGGGTCGCCCATCGGCGCCACCTTTCTTATCTTTACTTTTGTTTTGGGAATCAACCCCATATCCAGAAAACGGCAGCGAAGCTCTCCCTCACCGCCTACCTGCGTAATAACGGCCTCCTGTCCGATTGCAATCTGATCTAATGTCATAAGCTTTCTCCTTTGTTTTGTCTCACTTATTCTGCTGTTTTCTATAAAAATATACTATACCATGATACTATACCATATCAGCCGCGTAGCGGCAATATCGTACATATGTTTCCTGCTCTGCATTCCAATTTACGGATTTGCAAACCGCGTCCATTTATGATACACTTTCTTTTAATGAAATTATCGTAAATGGGGGTAACTATTTTGAAAATACAGGAATCGGCTGAAAATTATCTGGAAACTATTTTAATGCTGGGGCAGAAAAAAGGCAATGTGCGCTCTGTCGATATCGCCAATGAACTGGAGTTTAAAAAACCAAGCGTCAGTGTCGCCATGAAAAATCTGCGTGAAAACGGCTATATCAGAGTAGATGATAACGGCTTTATTACACTGACCGAGTCCGGCAGGCAGATTGCCGAAACCATGTATGAACGCCATATTCTGTTTTCCCGCTGGCTGGTGGAATTAGGCGTAAATGAAAAGACGGCCGTAGAAGATGCCTGTAAAATGGAACATGTTTTAAGTAAGGAAAGTTTTGACGCCATCAAGAGGCATCTGAACGGATAACGCCTTTGTTTTTCCAACCTCCCTGTATATACCGTGCCGCCGCCACAAGCAGCGCGATTACCCAGCCTGCGCAGAATGCCCACCAGATAATCTCTACGCCGACAATGGACGCAAAGCCAACCGTCAAAAATAATCTGATAAAAAAACTCAGTAACGTAGTTATCAAAAACCAACTCATATCGCCGCTTCCCTTGAAGGTCGCTTTTACTAACATGAACATGGAAAATACGATAAGAAAGGCTCCCACTACCCTGATATAATCTGTTCCCACGGCAATGACCTGTTCTATATTTTCTTCCGATTCTTCTATAAAAATACCGATAATCCGCTGCGGAAACAGTTCAAAAATTCCCGTCATAACAAGCGAAAGCATTCCACAACTGATAATAGAAGCCCTAAGTCCCGGTCGGATGCGTTCTATTCTACCCGCTCCTATATTCTGTCCTACGTAATTGGAATAGGCATTGCTGTAATTTATCGGAATCGCCGTTGCCAGATTAACAACTTTTGCCGCTGCCGCGCTCCCGGCAATGACTGCCGCGCCAAAACCATTAATCACCGCCTGCACAATAACGGAACCCACCGAAACAATCGACTGTTGTAACGCCGATGGCAGCGCAAAACGAAGCATCGCTATAAGAAGAGACCTATCAAAAACAGGCAGCGACTTATCATGTGTAAAATCCGCCAGCAGTTTCGGCATATCCATTATGGCAAGAAAAGCCGCCGCAAGCTGGGAAATCGCTGTAGCAAGCGCAGCCGCGCCAACGCCGCCATGCAGTCCGATAATAAAAAGCAAATCCAGTATTATATTCAGAACGGACGATATCACTAAGAATTTAAGCGGTGTTTTAGAATCGCCCAAAGCCACATATACGCCGTTTAGCGCATTATACACAAAAATGGGAACACAGCCTAAAAAATAAAAACGCAGATAACTGACGCCCATGGCAAGAATTTCTTTTGGCGTATTCACAAGCAGTAAGACAGGCCTCGCCCCTATCCAGATAACAGCCGTTGAGACAAGCGCAATAAATGCGGAAAAGATTGTAGAAGTTGTCATACACTGCCATATTTTCTCTGTCTTACCCGCTCCAAAATACTGGGCAATAATAATCGAGCCTCCCAGCGCAAACCCCGTAGCAAGCTGTACAAATACCGCCGTAATGCTACTTGCGCTTCCCACCGCTGCAAGCGCGTCCGTTCCCAGCCTTTTCCCTACAATAACCGTGTCAATCACATTATAAAACTGCTGGAAAAGATTGGATAAAATCATAGGAACGGCAAAAAGGAGAATCGTTTGAAACGGATTCCCCTCTGTCATCTTACGTGTTTTTGTTCCAATTTTGTTTCCTGCCATTTGCGACGCCTCTTTAAATTCTAATTCTTAAAAAAGTTTAAAAAATTAGAATTTAAAAAATTCTAATTTTTAAAACTATGTATCGGTGCGGGAATCCTGCCACCGCGGTTGATAAATGCATCACAGGAGAACGCATTTACCGGCATAATCGGTGCATGGCCAAGCAATCCGCCAAACTCAACGGTCTCACCCACATCTTTGCCGATAACGGGAATCAACCGAACCGCCGTTGTCTTCTGGTTTACCATGCCGATTGCCATCTCATCCGCTATGACGCCGGCAATCGTTGTCGCTTTCGTATCGCCCGGAATGGCAATCATATCCAGGCCGACCGAGCAGACACAAGTCATAGCCTCTAATTTTTCCAATGTGAGCGCGCCTGCGCTTACCGCGTCTATCATTCCCTGGTCCTCGCTGACCGGAATAAATGCGCCGCTTAAGCCGCCGACATAGGAAGACGCCATCACGCCGCCTTTTTTCACCTGGTCATTTAGCAGGGCAAGCGCGGCCGTCGTTCCGGGCGCACCGGCATACTCTAAACCGATTTCACACAAAATATCCGCCACACTGTCACCGATAGCCGGTGTCGGCGCCAAAGACAAATCTACAATGCCAAACGGCACATGCAGTCTTTTAGACGCTTCCTTTGCTACCAGTTGTCCGACGCGCGTTACTTTAAACGCCGTCTTTTTAATCGTTTCACAAAGCGTTTCAAAGTTTTCCCCTCTTACTTTTGTAAGCGCGGTCTTGACAACGCCGGGGCCGCTGACGCCCACATTAATGATTTTATCCGCTTCCGTTACGCCGTGAAATGCACCCGCCATAAACGGATTATCATCCGGCGCGTTGCAAAAGACAACCAGCTTAGCGCAGCCGAGAGAATCCGCCTCTTTTGTCGCCTGTGCCGTCTGTTTGATAATCTCTCCCATCAATTTTACGGCATCCATATCAATGCCGGTCTTCGTAGAGGCGACATTGATGGAGCTGCAAACGCGCTCCGTATCGGAAAGCGCCTGCGGAATGGAACGGATTAACAATTCGTCCGCTTTTGTCATTCCCTTTGATACCAGAGCGGAATACCCGCCGATAAAATTAACGCCTACCTCATGCGCAACTTTATCTAACGTATGCGCAATGGATACAAAATCTTCTTTCGTTTTACACGCCGCCCCGCCGATTAAAGCCACCGGCGTCACCGCGATTCTCTTATTGACAATCGGAATCCCGTATTCTCTGGATATCTGTTCTCCGGTTGATACCAGTTCTTTTGCCGCTTCATATATTTTATGATAAATTTTCTCGTTTAATATCTTCAAATCCGAATCAATGCAATCCAACAGGCTGATGCCTAACGTAATTGTCCTGACGTCCAGATTTTCTTTTGTAATCATCTCATTGGTTTCCGCTACTTCAAATATGTTAATCATACGAATACTACGCCTTTCCTTTCAGCCTGCTTTTTAAATTCTGTGCATCTGATTAAAAATCTCTTCTTTCTGACACTTAATAATAACGCCAATGCTTTCCCCAAGCTGCGCCAGTTCATCCGCAACGACGCCAAATTCCTTTTCTATTTGATTCATATCCACAATCATCATCATATTAAAATAATCCTGTACAATAGTCTGTGAAATATCTAAAATATTAATCCTATTATCCGCCAGATATGTACAGACTTTCGCAATAATACCGACCGTATCTTTCCCTACTACTGTTATAATTGTCTTTTTCATAATAATAACCTCTCCCTTTTCTCAGTCCTGCGACATTTGTGCCAGACGGTGTAAACTCTATATTTCTATCATCTGCGACACTTCGCTTCGTTTGGCAATATAAATTGGAAAATCGTCCGCCTGATACTTTGTATCGGACATCATAATTTCCACTTTTACCGTCTCATATGCAAGTTCCGGCAGATTATTGTCTTTGCTTAAATGCCCTAACATAATTGCCTGCATGTCATCATTCAGCAGCCTGCTTAATAATTTTCCCGACGCCTCATTCGATAAATGCCCTCTATCGCTTAGAATACGCTGCTTTAAATAATACGGATAAGGCCCCGCCTGCAGCATATGGATATCATGGTTCGCCTCTACATACAATACGTTCAAGTCCTTAAGGCACTCCACCGTATAATCCGTATAACAGCCCAAGTCCGTAATAATTCCTATCTTCTTTTTATCATGGCTGATTCTGTATGCCACCGGTTCTGCCGCATCATGCGAAGTCTGTATCGGATATAGAGCCATATCCTTTAACGTACATTTTTCATCCGCATGAACGGTATGGAACAGGGCGCCATCTATCTCCCCCAGAGAAGCCGTCTGCTGAATCGCCTGTATTGTTCCCGGCGTCGCATAAATCGGAATCCCGTATTTTCTCGCCAAGACCCCCAGCCCGCTTATATGGTCGGTATGTTCATGGGTAATAAAAATGGCGTCTATTTGTGATAATGATAATCCCAGTAAGGCAGCTCCCTCTTCTATCCTTTTGCCGCTGATGCCTGCATCAATCAAAAGATGCGTTGCATCAGAACCTACGTAAATACAATTTCCGCTGCTGCCGCTGGCTATGCTGCATAATCTCATAAGTATTTCAGTCTTTCCAATATATTTTTATAACATCACCGCTGTGAATCTGTTCCATGTACTGTGCGCTTCTGCCGTTTAATTCCGTCGCAACGCCGCTTCCCTGCGGTACTGACAAATCAAAATCTATGTAGTCAAATACATCCACAAAGACATAGGAGGATTTTCCCTCCAGATGAATCGGCAGCCCATTGACAATTACCTGTATCGACATGGGAATGCCGCTTGTCCGTGCGGCCGTGTCTGCTGCTGTATCCGCGTTGGCTGTGCCTGCCGCCGCTGCCGTATTTGCTCCCGCTGCACTTGCCGTTTCTGCTGCATTCGCTCCTGCCGTGTTCACATCCGCCGTGCCGGCTACACCCGGTGTTCCTGACGTATTCACATTGACGGCATCCGATACCCCTGCCGTATCCGTTGCACTTGCCACGCCCGATGCTCCTGCTGCATCTGCGCTCGTACCTGCCGAATTTGCCGCGTCCGTCGTGTCTGCCGCTTCTTCGGGCGTCACCGTTTCCATGCTGCCCGCCGCTTTAACCGCCTCAAACACATCCGGCTTTTCCCGCGGCTCGCTCTTTACATAGCTGCCGTCATCCTCCGGCAGATTCGCATAAGTATCAACCGCGCCGCTGCCATAAATATCCCTGTCGGATAACTGCAACTCTTCCATCGTCCAAATAACGGAAAAGTTCTCATATACTTTTGTATCCATATCCGCCAGTTTATTATTCACATAAATGTTCAAATCCTGATTGATGATAACATCCATAAACTCCGCTATCTGTTTCACCGTATAATAGCCCAGAAATTCAATCTCGTCATTTTCCTGAATACTGTAATAGCCCGACTGCAACTGTCCATTTACCATCGCAAATTTAGGCAGTTCAATCTTTGTCTCATTGACCTCTACCCGCATAACCGCGCCGTATTCCGGCAGTTGATTGATATCTAACGCTGCCGCATCTCCCGCCGTGGACTGTGTAACGTTAATCTGGTCGTTTGCATGAATGGGCGTATAGATATCGGCCTCGGCCCCGTTCACCATAATAACGGCCGCTTCGCCAAGCGAGCCTCTGGCCATACGCTGCTTGCCTCCCACCGAATAATTGAGCGCCTTACCCCGCCTCGGGAACAGTCCGTCGTTAGGAAACTCCGCCTGCATCGCTGCATCCACTACCGCCAGTTTATTATTATCATAAAGCTTGACTCTCTGCTCGTTAAAATATACAAAAATAAAGTTATTGCTCTGCTCATAAAAACTTAAGCAAATGCCAATCGGCGTTACCATTAAAGAATCTTTTCTGGCATCCT
Organism: Bacillus sp. (in: firmicutes); assembly: GCA_023666125.1. Classification (GTDB taxonomy): domain Bacteria; phylum Bacillota; class Clostridia; order Lachnospirales; family Lachnospiraceae; genus UBA3282. Next base: position 32,621 of record JAMPCN010000007.1, read on the forward strand.
CTTCATAAAACGATATCTGCTGCATCACTTCTTCGCCGCGTACCGCCACTCTTTCCTCCGGAATATCCAACTGCTTTGCCAGACTTTCCGTATACCCTTCTAACGTACCGCCGCCACCGACTACAAATACGGCGCTGACCGCCTTAGAACCATTCAGTTCCCTGATTTTATCGGCAACCTGCTTTGTCATATCCTCAAGGACAGGCGCGGTCACCTCCCGTATTTTTTCTCTGGAGATAGTCTGTGTTAAGCCCAGAATATCCTTATATTCTATGGACTCTTTTTCTCCCGACTCCCGTTTTATCTTCTCCGCCGTTTTAAAATCTACAAGACAGTGCTTGGCAATCACTTCCGTCAGCGCGTCTCCCGCAATCGGAATCATGCCATATGCTACGATACTGCCGTCTTTGGTAATGGAGATATCCGACGTACCCGCCCCCACATCAACCAGCGCAATATTTAACATACGGTAATTTTCCGGTATGGCTACCTGAATAGCCGCAATAGGCTCCAAGGTAAGATTCGACACTTTCAAATCCGCCAGCCCTACCGCCTTATAGAGTCCGTCTACAACATCATCCGGCAAAAAGGTTGCAATAATATCCACGCCGATGGATTTTGCCTTATGCCCCTCCAGTGTGGTAGTTGCATAATGATTCAGATAATAACGCACAACGGAATAACCGACACAGTAAAATTTTAAATCCGTCTGGTCCGTTTTTAAAAATTCCTCGTAAGCTTTCTCAACGCCGAGGGAATCCAACGCATAAATATCTTCCCCGGTTATTTCCTTATCGGTCTGAAACTCGCATTCCGCATGCGTCGTCATTGTCCGCAGCACGCGTCCTGCCGCCGCAATACAAACATCCGTAAGTTTTCCGCCGATTTTTTCCTCCAAACGTATTTTTACCTCATGGATGGTTGCGCCGACTTTATGGATATCATGTATCTGCCCGTCCAGCATGGAACGTGTATCATGTTCCCTGATGCACTGCGCCACTACATGAAAACGCTCTCCGGTTTTATAGCCTACCGTTCCTACGATACTCCTTGTTCCAATATCCAGGCCAAACACTAATTGCCCCGGAAATTTCATCATCTCTGACACAGGTATTCCTCCAATTTCTCATCAATCTGTTTATATGCCGCCCCAAGGCTTTCATTATTTTCAATCACAACTTTACAGTGCTTTCTAAATTCCTCTTCCGATAACTGCTTTTGTAAAATACGCTCAATTTTCTCATCAGAATAGGCACGGGAAGTTCTTAAGCGCTCTTTTCTGATATCCGTCCGCGTATGGATATACCAAAGTTCATCTAAAATCTTATCATACCCGTCCTCTATCAAAAGCGCGGCTTCCACGAATAAAAAATCAATTTTTCCCGCATTTTTTTTCTCTGCAATCTCCTGTAAAATATACTCTTTCACTTTCGGATGTATTATCTGATTCACCCGGTTTAAAAGTTCTGTATCGCCGAAAATCTTCTCTGCCATCCGCGCTTTATGAATCGTTCCATCTGTATCTAAAATGTCGTCGCCCAGAAGCTTTACCAATTCATCATAACCCTTTCCCCCGGGTTTTTCTATCTCATGCGCCGCCTCATCCGCCAATATGATATGGCAGTTATAATGCTCCCTGATATAGGAAAGCAATTCTGATTTCCCCGTTCCCACGCCGCCCGTAATGCCTATTGTTTTCATAACTATTTCGCCTCGTACCAGGTCATTCCCGTATGCAAATCAATCTCCAATGCCACCGAAAGATTCGCCGCATTCTGCATCTCCTCCGATAAAATACGGCGTACCGCCTCTTCCTCCGGCGCATACGTTTCTATCAAAAGTTCATCATGCACCTGCAAAATCAAACGGGAACGCAGTTTTTCTTTTTTCATCCGCGCCCATACATGAATCATCGCGATTTTAATGATATCCGCCGCACTGCCCTGTATCGGGGAATTCATCGCCACACGTTCTCCGAAAGAACGCTGCATGAAATTGGTGGAAGATAATTCCGGAATCGGTCTTTTCCTGCCAAACATCGTTGTGACATAGCCGTTTGCTTTCGCATCCGCCACAAGTTTATCCAAAAAACTCTTGATTCCCGGATAAGTCGCAAAATACTGTTCGATATATTCCGCCGCTTCCTTTTTGGAGATACTCAAATCCTGGCTCAGTCCAAAGGAACTGATACCGTATACAATGCCGAAGTTGACCGCTTTCGCATTTCTTCTCTGTAAATCCGTCACTTCATCAAACGGCGTATGGAACACCTTGGATGCGGTAATCCTGTGGATGTCCTGCTTCATCTGATAAGCCTCTATCAACTGCTTATCATCCGACATATGCGCCAGCACACGAAGCTCTATCTGGGAATAATCGGCGTCCATAAACAAAAAACCGTCCTTCGGAACAAATACTTTCCTGATTTTTCTGCCAAGTTCCATCCGTATCGGAATATTTTGCAGATTCGGTTCGGTAGAACTGATTCTTCCGGTCGCGGTAATCGTCTGGTTGAAGGTGGAATGAATCCGATTACCTTTATCAATATAAGCCGCCAGCCCGTCCGCGTAAGTCGATTTTAATTTCGTCAAACCCCGGTATTCCAAAATATCGGAAACAGCAGGGTACTCCAATGCCAGCTTTTCCAGAATATCCGCCGCCGTGGAATAACCGGTCTTTGTCTTTTTTCCGCCGGGGATACCCAGTTTTTCAAAGAGGACTTCTCCCAACTGTTTTGGGGAATTGATATTAAACTGTATGCCTGCTTTCTCATAGATGTCGCGTTCCAGCTGGATAATCCGCCCCGTCAAAGCCTCTCCATACGTCTTTAACTCATCCGGACGAACCATAATGCCGGACTGTTCCATCTCATATAATACCTTTGTCAAAGGCATTTCGATATCATACAAAAGCAAAAGCATTCCCTGCTCTTCCAGTTTTGCCCGCAGCACTGCCGCTGACTGTAGACAGACATACGCCTGAAAGCAGGCAAAGTCCTGAAATTCCTGCGGCTTTTTCTCCATCGTATGAACATAGCTTTCTTTCCCGCAAACCTGGCTTACATCCGGAATCATTAATCCCAGATGCTCTGATGCAATCGCTTCCGTATCGTAATCGTTTTTTAGCGGATTTAGCAGATACGCCGCCAATAAAATATCAAAATACTTTCTTTCCCGATAAACTTTTAGGACATCCGTATCGTCCGCCTGCAAATCCGCATCCGGTACAGCTTCTATCATATCATAAACGTTCTTACTATCAAAGACATTTAGTTTACATAACTCATATCCATTTACTTCCGTCAATTTCCCCGACAAATACTTTTTGGTCACAAGCCCCTGGCAGGGAATAAAATAAACCTCTTGTTCCGAAAGCGCAAGCGCTATACCCGCGCACTCATCATCTGCTTTTCCATCACATAAAACGGCAAGCCCGATTTCAATACCATTCTCTTCCTGCGCCGGCGCGCCGCACAAATCCTTGATTTTATCAAACAGTTCTTCCACTTTTACAAGTTCCGTTACCGTCTGGAAATATTCCGTCTGGGAATTGGTCACAACCGCGTCTTTTTCAAACCGGGATAAAAGATTTTTAAATTCCAGTTGTTTACATAATATATACGCCTCTTCCGTATAGAAATTTCCCGTCCGCGCCTTTTCTACCGAGGAATCCATAAAGGAAAAATCAATATCACCGTTGACGTTAATTGTCGCCAGCACTTTGCTTAAATCCGCCAGTTCTTTATTGTTAAGAAGCGACTCTTTCACAGATTTTTTCGTAATATTATCCAGATTAGCATAAATATTTTCCAGAGAGCCGAACTGCACCATCAGTTCCGTGGCCGTTTTTTCCCCCACCTTAGGCACGCCCGGAATATTGTCCGCCGTATCGCCCATCAACGCTTTTAAGTCGATAAACTGTAAGGGCGTCACCTGATACTTTTCTTTCACATCCGCGGCATAATAGTCTTCTATTTCCGTTTTTCCCCCTTTGGTCTTGGGAATGCGGATTTTAATATGCTCTGTGGCAATCTGTAAAAGGTCTCTATCGCCGGATACCAGCGAAACTTCTATCCCGGCGGCTTCCGCTCTCTTTGCCAAAGTACCCATGATATCGTCTGCTTCCAGCCCCGCCTTTTCCATCGTGCAGATACCCATTGCCTGAAGCATTTTTTTCATTAACGGAACCTGCTGCCGCAGTTCTTCCGGCATCGGTTTTCTGGTTCCTTTGTATTCTTTATAAATTTCATGCCTGAACGTCGGTGCATGAACGTCAAAAGCCACAATCAGAAAATCCGGCTTTTCTTCCTCTAAAATCTTAAACATAATATTCAAAAATCCGTAAACGGCATTTGTATGAACGCCCTGACTGTTACTCAAATCAGGAAGTCCGTAAAAAGCCCTGTTTAAAATACTATGTCCATCTATTAAAACCAACTTCTGACTCATCTGCCTATCCCTTTCCAATCTAACCTATAAGCGAAACGCGATAATAAGTGCAATTAGAATTGCCACCCCGACGGCAACTTCCAGGCACAGCAATGTATATTGCAGTCCATGACGCACTTTCACCTGATGCCTTGCATCCTCCAGCTTAACCACCAATGCGTTCTGCAAGTTAAAATTATTCCCCGCTTCCAGCCGCTCCAGCCCTTCCGAAACCAGAAACTGAATGGAAAGTTCTTCCATACACTCCGGGCAGGTCTCAATATGCTCTATAAACTGCTCCATCGCTTTACTATCCAGTTCATCCTGTAAAAATGCCGGAATCAGTTTTTCCTCTTCTTTGCAGTCCATATTTCTACAGCCTTGCCCCTTTCCGGTCTTAGACATTCATCTGCCTTTCTACACTAGCATACAATTTTTATTATATACCATAACAATATCCTTTGCAAAGTCCTGTGGAAAGAAATATCCAAAACATTTCTTAATTATATGTATGCAAAAGCGCAGACCCGAAAGCCTGCGCTTTATATTCCATATCTACTTTATCGCCCTTTATCCTGTCAATTCTACTGTGCGGTTGCAGGCGCCGGAGCCTGTGCTGCCTGTGCCTGGGCATCCGCCTGTTCCGGTACCGGTTCAGGAACAGGGGCAAGCGTAATAACGCCCTGTGCGTCCGCCTGGTACAGCGTGCCGTTTAAATTAAGCTGCTGATTATTCACTATCAGCGCACCTGTCTCATCATAATAATACTGTTTGCCATCCGCTTTCGTTACAATGCCGGTCTGCATCACGCCATTTTCGGCAAAGTAATATTTTTTACCCTCTATATCCACGTCTCCGACAAGCATATGTCCGTCTTTGGTCGAAAAATAATATCTGCCGCTCACATCATCAAGCCATCCATGCTGCATCGCCCCTGTGTCAGGAGCATAGTAGAATCTGCCGTTTTCAAAATCTGCCCAGCCGGTAAGCCTTACGCCGTTACCGTCGAAATTATATTCCTGACCGTCAATCGCCGCCCGGCCTCTTGTCACATCGCCGTTTGCCGCCAGATAATAGGTTCCGCTTTCATCTGCAAACCAGCCATGCTGCATTGCCCCGCTGTCAGGAGCATAATAAAATCTGCCGTTTTCCAGATTCACCCAGCCCGTGAGCCTTACGCCGTTGCCATCGAAATAATAATTCTGTCCTTCCACTTCCACCTGTCCTCTTGCCACGTCACCGTTTGCCGTCAGATAATAGGTTCCGCTTCCGTCCGAGAACCAGCCGTGCTGCATAACGCCGCTGTCAGGCGCATAATAAAATCTGCCGTTTTCCAGATTCACCCAGCCGGTAAGCCTTACGCCGTTACCGTCGAAATAATAGTTCTGTCCTTCCACTTCCGCCTGTCCTCTTGCCACGCTGCCGTCAGCCGTCAGATAGTATGTACCGCTTTCATCTGCAAACCAGCAGTTTCTCTGCAAAAAGCCACTGCCATCCAGATAATATCTGGTGTCATTATAATTTACCCAGCCGCGCTGCATCTTATAGCCTGCAAAAAATAACGTCTGTCCGTTTCTGTCAAGAAAACCATCGGAAATAATCAAAGAAGAAAAATCCTTAAACTGATAATTGATATCTACCCTTGTATTAACGCCCGCTACGCTGCCGTGGGAAGAACTCTGCCAGAAAGATGCGCCGTTATATTCCAGATTATCGGCATACTGCGCTACCCACTTATCATAACCGACATTGCCGATTCTCTGGTTAAACCAGTTTTTGCTGGAATATACCATCGGATAATATCCCGCCGCCGCTACCGTAGAGCAAAAGGTATTCACAAGCGACTGAATCTGCCCCTGCGACAACCCTTTATGACAGGAATCCTCGATATCGAAAACAACCGGAAAGCTGACCGTATAATTCTCCAGCCATCCGACTACCATATCCGCTTCGTTCTTAGCCTGTTCCACCGTCGTTGCATAGGAATATACATAAACGCCAACTTTCAGTCCTGCATTCTGCGCCCCGCGCATATTTGCATCAAAATACGGATCCATACCCGATTTGGTGCTGCCTGCCTTAATAAATGCAAAAGAAATGCCCGAAGAAGCAACGCTGCCCCAATTTACCGCGCCGTTATGTTTGGAAACGTCGATTCCCTTGGCAATGGCATTTCCGGCATTCGCCGCCTGTACATGATTCACCGGTATCAGGCTCATGATACCGGCAAGCGCTAACGCTGCAACTCTCTTACTGAATCTGCTGAATTTTCTCATCTGTTCTCTCCTGTGTCCTCTTTGTCTATTTCTTTTAAATATTACAAAATTATTTCATATCTTTACAAAGATAACACATTTTTTACGTTTTGTACATATTTTATATGAGAAAAATTTTACTTGCCAACCATTTCCATGTATGATATCATATAACTCGGTTATAAAACGCTGGTGTGTCGGAATGGCAGACGAGGCAGACTCAAAATCTGTTGTGGGCAACCACGTGTGGGTTCAAGTCCCACCACCAGCAGTCGGTTGAATCGCTGAATCTCTAGTAAAATCAAGAGGTTAGGCGGTTTTTATTTTTTTAAAATTTTGATTACCTTTGATTATATTTTGTATTTTCATTGATTTTTTCCACAATCTGTCTTTTATAGTTCATACTTGTGATGTTATATGTATAATTTGACTGGTTTATTTCTTCTGTATGTCCTAATAATGAAGCCGCTGGTTCTGCTTTTAGAGAACAGAAAGCCTACGAACAGAACGTTCAACACTCTTTAAATCGGCTCGAAGCGTCTGTTGAAACATTTACAATTCATATACTTAATCCCAATTTCTTAAAAGGAACTATTGATTTTGGTAATGGCACTATTAATGTTATAGATACTGTTATAGCTAAATTAAAAGGTTTAGGAACTATTGGACTTGGTACAGGATTATTTACAAGAGTCAAGAACACTGTTAAACGCCATATGAGTGTACAGATTTCATAAATCATAATTGAAAGTTGCTGTGCCTCAGTGCTGGGAAGCTATATTAAACATGATGATATTTTCCTCTTTGTCTTTATTGATATTAACAGTAAATAGAAAATCGCCATCACTAATTTGAAAATGCAGAATGGTTTTTATTTCACTATATTTATCATGTACATAAATACATTCTCTAAAAGATTTTGCCAATTAAATCATATCAATATTTTCATCTTGTATGATTTCCTGCATAAATTGTTCAATTCGGAGTATTAAATCTTATTGTTCACGCATAGAATTAACATCCCCATCCCCCTTTCTGTTTGTGGATGCAGAGTTGGAAGTTTTGCTTTGATATTTAATTTTTTTATTTTAGTATAATATAATTAATGATTGTCTTATAAATATCACCTCCAAATTAATTGTTATTGATTATGACATGAATGTTGCAATCACCACGCTTGTTAATTTCCACGAATATATTATAAACATACATTTTTATAAATGTTAAGCACTATTTTGTATAAACAAATGTTCTATATAGTAATATTTATTTTTTTGGAATAGTAATACATTGCACAACCAACAACCAGACTGAACAAATACAAGATTGCACATGCTATTGCGACTATATTGGTTAGTATAAATTAATATAAATAAAATATAATATGTATAGAAATCTATGACGATATATAATTCGATACTTAAAATGAGTAGTATAGATATTCTTAAATCAAAATACTGTTTTTGGTAATAATTACCAAAAACCCCTTTATATTATATTGCATTTTTGGTATTCTTTTTTATATTAGATTAATATATAATATAGATATAGTATTTTGTAATTAAAGTTCATTTTAATGATACGAATGGAGGGATAATTATGGCAACATCTACATTTGGAAAACATTTTTTTGTAAAACCAGAAAAGGCTGCTGAGTTTGTCGATGAGATGTCTAAAGTAGTGCCTCCCACACTAACAGAAGACTTTAGTTCTAATTTAGTTCATTTATCACAAGATACAGTTTTAAAAGAAAAAATCAAGAAAGCACTAGGCGAATAGTGATAAATTATAAGATAATACCATTGGGAGAAATGCTTAAAGAGTATGATGAACACTTAATTGAAAATACTTTTAAAAAGTTCTCTTGTCAACGTGAGATTGATTTAGAGAACTTTTTGATTAAGAAATCAATACCATATGAAAATACAGATTTAGGTAAAACTTATTTAATTATTGATATGGATAAATTAAATAAAGGAGATTTAGTTATAGTTGCATATTTTACAATAGCTCAAAAAGCAATTGATATATCAACACTTTCAAAAAATAAAAAGAGAAAAATGCTTGGCGAATATCCAGGAAGAGACTCTCTTGATTTTATTCCAACATATTTAATAGGGCAATTAGGAAGATGTGATGACTATAGTAGTAATGATTTATCTGGTCAGCAAATATTAAATGAATGTTACCATGCTATAAGTATTGCTGCCAGTGTAGTTGGAGGCAAATTAGTAGTTTTAGAATGTAGGGAAACTATGTTTGATAAAGTTTATGAGAAAAAGGGGTTTAAAAAGTTATACAATGAATTAAATGAAGAAAGATTATATACTCTTTATCAAAAAATAGACTTTTCTGAATATTACAACAGATTTAATGTTAGTGCATAAAATCTGTTTATTTTAAAAAGACATCTAAAATGATGTCTTTTATATTATTGTATAAATAATTCAATTTGATTAAATTCAATATCATACACAGCAAAGATAGCATTATTTAGGTATAGTAATGTTATCTTTTTTGTGTATAAGTATATATCATTATGAAAAGGTTGTGGTAAGCAATGATTTAAAACTCACTTCCGCAATTCTGTTGACAAATATTTTTATCTGACGTACAATAATATACGATAGATATTGAGATGAGGCAATACGCCCTCATAATTGAAGTGTTTTGTGACAAGAGTAGCTTTTGCTACTCTTTTTCGTTATAGAAAATTATGATTACATCTCAAATCTGAATCTGTAAAGGCTGTAATACCTACATAGATAACTATGTAGGTTCCACCACCATTACGCTTTTCATCATCTTACTTGGCATCCGTTGTATGATTACGGGTGTTTTTTATTTCCTTTATTTTCCGTAATATCCTGATACCGTAGCCCAGCACACAGGCCCAGATAACTTCCAATGCCATAAACACAAACGTCACATTGATGTTGCGGAACGAATATTCACCCTCTTGTGCGCCAATACCGGCAAGGTTAAGCGTAATGCTGCCTTTTATCGCATAAAGGCTGCCATAAACCAATAACAGGATGAAAAAGTCAAAACATATATAAGGAATGAACCATAACGCCATACGTCCGTCTTTTTCCAGCCTGCCGCCCTGACTTATCAATAAGGCAATAAAGCCCGGCGCGAGTAAAATAATAAATATTAAGATTCCCATGGAAATGTCCTCCATATTTCCTGTATTTCTGTCGGCGGCCGCTTTATCCGCCTCCGTCTCTACCGTCTCATTTACGGTTTCCTCTACCTGATTTCCCTCTATCGGATATAAAACCAAATCTGCCAGTATCGGATAGCCCTCCCAAAATGCAGTGCCGCTTTCAAAGCTTAAATCTGCCCACCCATAATGTGTGCAGATACCTCTGATGACCGATTCCGGAATCGTCTCGCCGTCCTTTACCCAATATACACGGCCGGTACGCTCATCCTCGATATGCACTTTATGGTATACATCCGGATTTCTGACAAAATCCGTTACCAGCGCAATCCGCCCATTCATATACCATTTTAAATAGGCAATATTGGTATCAAAACTGCCGGCATCGATACAGGCTCTTGTCATGCTTCCGTAAATGATGTTTTCCATATTGACGGAAGTCTTCACCGATTCTGCCATAACATCCGCTTTTTTATCCTGTTCCGCTAAGATTTCCATACTGTCTTCCAGTTTCGCCTGAACATCCTGTTGAAAATATGGTATCTTTGAAAGATGTTCCGGCATCCCGTCGCGATACAAGTTGAAATTCAAGTATGCGTCTTTTTCCGATTTATTTCCCCACGACCAGTCAAAATCCCAGGCCGGTCCCGCGCACAGCTTTCCATTCTTTTCATCAATATAATAAAATGTGCTGCGGACATTAATATCTTCCTCGTTTGTTATCTCGTCTATCAAATACATAATCACAAAGGAATCAATATCAAGATATTCCTGTAATGTTCGATACTCCTCCCTTGTGTCGCATTCGCTGATGAGATTTTCAATCATATTCATCCGTTCCGCCAGCCAGGCAAGCGATTCCTCCGAATTTTCTTTCGGATAGCGGATATCATATGCCAGTCCATACTGGTCGGTAAAACTGTCATTTTCTGCAGACACAACGTCAACCGCAAACAAATAAGATTTTTCACCCGCTATATCAACCCGATTCTTTTCCACTTCAATCTGTTCACATACCAGATAGTTGCCGCCATATTCACCGTTGAAATAGACATCCACATATGTGGAATCAACCGCATACGGCAGACCGAAATCCCTCGCCAACTGATATGCCATTCCGTTTCTGATTCTGACCGGGTCAAACGCATTTGCCTGCAATACCCAGTCAGTAGCCGTTCCCAGGGAAAGAAAATCCGCAGCCGCTTCTAAAGTGATTTTATAGGACTTCTTCATGGCTTCCAGGCTTGACTGCCCTCTTGCATGAATCGACAAATCGCCTACGCTGTCAATCTTCCCATCCGCCAGAATGCACACCATTTTACCCGGTTCCTTATGTTCCTTGGACTCATTTAAGTATTCCATTGTGCCATTTGCCGTCTCAATAAAGACGGTCGGTAAAGACTCTGAACGCATAAACTGTAAAGAATACGCTATATCATCCATCTGTGCCTCATCTGCAACGCCGGATAAATGTGAAATATGAAGCGTATGCGCTCTTTCAACATTCCAGCCTGAAAGCCTGTCGCCGTTTTCCATCTCTTTATCATCGATTGAAAGAGCATATTCCGACTCGTCATAGTGTATTGTCAGCCTATCGGATGCCGCACATGCCGGTAAGTAAAAATAACATTCGTTACCATTCATATACAGTTTAATATCCTGTCTGTCCAAACCGTTTTCCATCTGTAAATAAATATCCAGATATCCGGCATAGTCATAAACATCCGCTTTTTCTGCGGCAGCGTCTGCAGCAGCCCCCTCCGGGCTTTCCTCAAACTCTCCCGCCTGTCCTTCTATCTCAATGTCCGATTTTTTTTCATTCCCAACCTGTGCGTTATCGCCTAAATGGGTAAAAAGATAAATGCCGGATATAAAAATTGCTATCCAGATAATGCCATTTGCCGCTATCTGTACAAAATGCCGTCCTTTTCTCTCATTCTTCTGCGCCATAGTACCTGTCCAGTACCTCCATTCTCTCATGCAGATATTGCGTCAACTCTCCTATGCTCTCTTCATAGGCGGCCGCATCTATACTATTGCCCCCGCTTCTGGCAATGAAACCTGTCGCATACAAATATTGTTTCTGCTCTTCTATTACCGTTGCCCAAACTTCGTCGCTAATGACAGATTCCCTTAAACTTCGCCACAGTTTTTCCGCCTGCGCCGTCAAATCCTCACATGTTTTTTCATCCGTAATCCCCAAATCGGCTCCCGTCAGAATCCGTTTTTCCCTCTGCCATGTCATATACTGCATCCGGTTAGGAAAAACGCCAAAACTGTATTCTATCTTACCCGGTACAAGATAAGACTCTCCCGCCTTATCATCACGGACAATATATAAATCATCCATAATATTTTCGTATGCGTATGTGGCTTCCAAAAAAATAAAATACTCCATAAAATTATCCGGATAGGAAGCCTGCATCATATAAAAATTCTCATTATCATGCGCCTTCCGGGTCTTATCCACCTCTACGTGAATCACTTCTCCGCTTTCGTCTGACAGCATGGAATCATCATCTACGCGGGGCGTTAATAAAAATAACCCCTTATATTCATCATTTACAATCAATTCCGCATACCGGCATGCTCTATCCAGTTTTTCCACGGAATTAATACGGTTCCATAAAGTATAAGCCAGCATGGAACGGATATAGGTTTTGTCTTTGGCGCTTATTGCATATAATTTCCATGCGTCGTATTTGCCCATATCCAGTAAAGACAGCTTGCGGTTCCCGATATTTTCCTGATTCACCAGTTTAACCGTATAGGTCTCCAGATTTTGGCTGCACTTTATCAGACTATCGGATTCCTTTCCGGAAATGGCATTGATTGCTTTATCTTCCGGGTTCCATACTGCAATGCTGCCGCTTCCATATTCCATTCCCGGCTCCGCCTCCATATACAGTTCAACAACCGGCAGGCCGGTAAATACGATATTACATACCGCGTATCTTTCTTTTGTGGCTATCCAGATGGAAAAAGAATGGCCCTGACTGACAGCCTCTTTCTTATCTTTGGTATAATCATCCGCCTCTATCCAGATGTCGATATCGTCAGAAGCTGCGCTGATAACGCCGTTATACTTTTTTTCGGCTGCATCCTGACAGATATAGAAGCAGTTCGACTCCTTATCATAAGGAATTGGCTGCCTCTCAAACAATATTAACGCTTTTGCATTGTCTACCTGCTCCATATATACTTTATCAGCGCATATATCCGCCAGTTTCTCTTTACTTTCTATGGTAACGCCGCAAAGCGCACTGCCTTCCAGCAAATGAAATGCGCCTACAGAAAATAAGAGCAGTACAATAAAGACACTGCCCCAGATTATCTTTTTATCAGCCAACATGCTCCCCCATTTCCAGCAGCCAGCTAACGCTCTCTACATTGTTTATTTTTCGCAATTCTTCCGTTGCCTCCTGCGAAATCTCCCCCTTGGCGTCCACTTCGCAAATCAATTCACAGCGGCTGTCACTAAAATTAGCCGAACGAACCTGCGGATGCTTGTAATGCTTTTTCAAACAGTCCATTACCTCATCCTGCTTTACATCTTTGCCTCCGTGAATCACAATCAGATATTTTTTCTTCACCGCATAGTAAAAAGAACCGGCCAAAATAAAAAGCGCAATAATTAAAGTGGAAATCAGCGCCAGCTTATAAATCTGTGCGCCGACGCAAAGCCCTTCAATAATGGCCCAGAAAATATAGATGGTATCCTGCGGGTCTTTAATTGCCGTACGGAATCTGACAATGGACAATGCGCCGACCATACCAAGCGAAATCGCTATATTACTGCTAATCATCAGCATAATCGTTGCAGCAATCAAAACCAAAACCACATTGCCGACATTAAACTTGGCATTATAACTGACTCCCTGATAAGCAATGCGGTAAGTCATAAAAATAATGGCTCCCACCAGAATCCCTATCATCAGAATAAAAACGATTCTGTCTGCCTGTAATGCCTCGTTATTTGCGGTAAACCATTCCAAAATATCGCTTTTTGACATTTATTTACTCCTCTCCGGTTCCTGTCACCCTATGGCAATCCGCCCTCTGCCGTATTTGCTAAAGGAAATGTTTACAAGATGGTACTTTGCCAGTATTCGTTTAACGGATTCTAAAAGACAGCCGTCATATTTCACTTCCAGTATTACAAATTCCTCTTCCAATACCGGTAAAAAGGGGATTTTTTCATCCCATAAATCAAATATGGTTTTGCTGCTTTTAATATTTTTATCAAAAGTCACTCTGATATTAAAATCGGGATAAACATACGCTTTTCTATCATATTCTATCATAGCCGCCGGACGATATGCGCCCAGGCGCAGCATGGAATACAAACGCTCTCCCTCCGCCCCGTATTGAAAAAGCGTCTCATAATCACCTTCTATACACCGGCAGGCATCCTCTTTCGATACGGAAATACTTGTTTTTTTCTGATAGTTTCCGTTTTTTTCCTTTATTTCAAACTTCGCCGTATCCTGTCCGATATCATATATCCTGAGCCTGATTTTTTTACGTTTGTCTTCCCCGCTTATTTTTTCATACAAATCAATATCATTGATAGAATCAAAGTACAGACTTCTCACCTTATAATAAGATGACTGCATATGCGCATCCAGTTCCAGTATCTGCTGTAAGTCATTTTGGAGCATAAGCGCGTCCGCATATTTCATCATGAACTTTAATTCTCTCCGGCATACCGTTATCATCTTTATCAATATACTCCTGTCTTATCCCCAAGTCAACCGCACAGCCATATTTTATAACATAAGTTATTTTATTTTATCAAAGACCTCAAAACAATCTAACGTCGCAAAATAGTCTTTGGGCGTCTCTGCGCGCCTGATAAGTTTAACCTCTCCATTTTCTTTTAAAAGCAGTTCCGCAGACCTCAACTTGCCATTATAGTTATACCCCATCGCATGTCCATGCGCTCCGGTATCGTGTATGACAAGATAATCTCCCTTTTCAATTTCGGGCAGCATTCTGTCTACGGCAAATTTATCATTATTTTCACACAGAGAACCCGTTACGTCATACTTGTGGTTACAGGGAGCGTCCTCTTTTCCCAGCACCGTAATATGATGATATGCGCCGTACATGGCCGGACGCATCAGATTGACCGCACAGGCGTCTACGCCGATATATTCTTTATGGGTATGCTTTTCATGAATCGCTTTTGTAACCAGTTCTCCATAAGGTCCCATCATAAAACGCCCCATCTCCGTATAAATCGCCACATCCCCCATACCGACAGGCACAAGCGTCTCTTCATATACTTTCCGTACTCCCTCGCCTATTACTTTAATATCATTCGGCTCCTGTTCGGGCGTATAGGGAATACCGACGCCGCCGGAAAGATTAATAAAAGCGATATCCGCGCCCGTCTCTTTCTCCAGGCGCACAGCCACTTCAAAAAGCTGCTTTGCAAGCTGCGGATAATATTCATTCGTTACGGTATTGCTTGCCAGAAAGGCGTGAATGCCAAAATGTTTTACACCCTTTTGCTGCAAAATACGGAAGCCTTCAAAAAGCTGCTCTGTCGTAAAACCATACTTGGCATCTCCCGGGTTGTCCATAATGCCGTTACTCATCTGAAAAACACCGCCCGGATTATAGCGGCAGCTCATTGTCTCCGGCAGTTTACCCAGAATCTTTTCCAGAAAATCAATATGCGTAATATCATCCAGATTAATGATTGCCCCTATTTTGGCTGCATATTCATAATCTTCCACCGGCGTATCGTTCGATGAAAACATCACATCATGTCCATTAATCCCTATCGCGTTACTAAGCATTAACTCCGTTAAGGACGAACAGTCACAGCCACATCCATATTCATGCAGAATACTGATTAAAAAAGGATTTGGCGTCGCTTTTACGGCAAAATATTCTTTAAACCCCTTATTCCAGGCAAATGCCTCCTTAACCGCCCTTGCATTTTCACGGATTCCTTTCTCATCATAAATATGGAAAGGCGTCGGATATGTTTTTACAATCTCTTCTATTTTTTCCTTTGTCACAAACGGTGTTTTTTTCATTGGTACTCAGTCTCCTTTTAGTCTCATTTTAAGCATTAATATTCTCAATCTGCCAATCTATCGGTTCCACACCATTTTCCTTTAAAAAAGCGTTCGCCTGACTGAAATGCTTACAGCCGAAAAATCCCCGGTACGCAGACAGCGGACTTGGATGCGGTGCTTTTAATATCAGGTGTTTTGGATTTGTCAGCATCGGAATCTTACTCTGTGCCGGACGCCCCCACAACAAATATACAATGGGCCGCTCCTGCGCGTTGACCGCATGAATCACGGCATCCGTAAACTGTTCCCAGCCCTTTCCCTGATGAGAGTTAGCCTGATGCGCGCGCACCGTCAATACCGTATTTAAAAGCAGCACGCCCTGATTGGCCCATTTCTCCAAATAGCCATTGTCGGGAATATAGCAGCCTAAATCATCATGCAATTCCTGATAGATATTCTGCAAAGACGGCGGTATTTCTTTCTGGTCCGGCGGTACGGAAAAACTCATGCCATGCGCCTGATGCTCATTATGGTACGGATCCTGCCCTAATAATAACACCTTCACTTTATGTAACGGTGTAAAATGAAAGGCATTAAAAATATCATCCGCCGGCGGATAAACTACCACTCTGCTGTATTCTTCCTTAATAAACTGATAAAGCTGCCTGTAATATGTTTTTTTAAACTCGCTCTCTAACGCAGCCGCCCAGTCATTACTCAACATTGCCACAATAACACCTGCTTTCTTGGGAAAAATGTTTTGCATTCTTCCGATTCTTGGAGAAATTTCCTATTACATAAAAAATCGAGTGCCAGCGCACTCGATTCTGAAAATGATGCTTCTCTATTCATCAGATTCTGACTGAAATGCCTCTGCCATGCAGATACTTCTTTAAATCCCGTATTTCCAACTCTTTAAAGTGAAAAAGAGATGCGGCAAGTGCAGCTTCTGCTTTTCCAATAGTAAAAGCATCATAAAAATGCTCCATTGTTCCTGCACCTCCGGAAGCAATAACCGGAATTGACACATTCTCGGAAATGGCTCTTGTCAATTCCAAATCATATCCGGCCTTTGTACCGTCTCCGTCCATACTCGTCAAAAGAATTTCTCCGGCTCCCAACGTTTCCGCTTTCATTGCCCATTCCACCGCATCTATCTTCATATCAATGCGGCCGCCGTTTTTATAGATACTCCAGCCGCTTCCATCGGCGCGCCTCTTCGCGTCAATGGCTACGACAACGCACTGGCTTCCGAATTTGTCCGCCGCGTCAGCAATAAGAGGCGGATTCATAATGGCTGCCGAGTTTACCGAAACTTTATCGGCTCCCTCCCGCAAAATCGCCTTAAAATCCTCCACACTGCGGATGCCGCCGCCAACCGTAAACGGAATAAAGACTTTCTCGGCGACTCTTCTAACCATTTCCACAGCAGTCTTTCTCGCATCCGAAGAGGCTGTAATATCCAGAAAAACGAGTTCATCCGCCCCGGATTTATCGTAGGCGGCTCCCACTTCCGCCGGGTCGCCCGCATCTTTGAAATTGACAAAATTAACGCCTTTTACGACTCTGCCATCCTTCACATCCAGACAGGGTATAATTCTTTTTGTGTGCATCTGGTGTCCTCTCTATCTCCTGTTCGGCTTTTCCGGATATTCACACTGATAGGAAATTTTTCAATATTGTCATGCCCACCTCTGAACTTTTTTCCGGATGAAACTGGCAGGCAAATATATTATCTTTCTCTACGGAAGCATGAATCGGCACGCCATACTCTGTAACAGCCTTTACAATTTCCGGCTCATCCGCCTGTAAATAATAGGAATGTACAAAATATACATATGACTGTTCAGGAACGTTCCTAAACAATCTGCCCTGATTCGGGTAACTTAAAGAATTCCAGCCGATATGAGGAATTTTTAAATTGTCTTTTTCCGGAATCCTCACAATCTTGCCCGGTAAAATACCCAGCCCATCTACACCCGGACTTTCCTCGCTGCTTTCAAATAACAACTGTAATCCAAGACAGATTCCTAAAAACGGGGTCTTCTTTTCCACCACTTTCCGAATCGTATCTGCCAATCCATACTGATGCAGTTTCTCCATAGCATCGCCAAAAGCGCCTACCCCGGGCAGAATCACATGCTCTGCGGATAATATTTTTTCCGGATCACCGGTTATCCCAGCCTGCCTGCCAAGAGCCTCCACTGCTTTTTCCACGCTTTTGACATTTCCGGCGTCATAATCAATAATCGCTACCATTTTACAAACGCATCCTTTTATCCATTATTCTGTAAATTGTCCAGAATCTCCTGTTCCTCCGGTAAAATATCTTCCATTACCGCATCAGAGGTTTCTTCTTCCATGCTTTCATTCAGATCGGTGCCGTATATGATGGAATGAAGCATCTTTGTATAAGCAATGTCATCCTCGGATTCCAAAATCAGCATAACAATTTCCTCGGTAAGGCCATAATCCGAAGAGAGTACATCCAGTATATTTTGATAAACACTGGTAATCTTATCCGTTATGTTATACTGTTCCGCCTCCGGTAATAATTCATAGTATAATGCCACGCCCTGTACCAGGATATTCAGCGCCTTTACTTCATCATTGTCTATCTTCTTATAGTTCCTGTATGATGTCAGTTTGCGTTCCATCTTCATAATAATGGTACTCTTTTGCATAATACTTGCTTCTTCTTCACTCAAATCCTTGCCATACAGCAAATCATAGGCCTGCGAGTAATTACCCATGTCATAGGCAACCTGTGCATCCCGTTTTTGCAAATAAGTAGGCACAACAGAGGATAAAATTAAAACGCCCGCCAGTATCGTTGCCGCAAACAAAATAATCGGTATTACCTTTTTCTTAGACAGTTTCTTACCGGTATCCGCCTTTAATTCTTCTTCATCTACGGGCTTTTCTTTCTTTTCCTTTTTCGGCTTTTTCTTCTTTCCTTCCTTGCCGCCTTCTTCTCCTTCTTCACCGTCGCCTTTTTTGCCTTTTCCTTTTTTCTCTTTCTTTTCCTTCTTTTCCTTTTTCTTCTTTTCTTTTTTGGCGTTCTTATCCTCTGCGCTTAATTCTTCCAGAAGCTCCGTATTTTCATCCGCAGATTTTCCATCATCAGCTTCTTCCTCTTCGTCTGTTTCGGTTAAAAATGCAAGAAATCTTGCAAAAATTCCCGGTTTTTTCTCTTTTTCCTCTCCCTCAGCAGTTTCCGCACCATCCGCATCCGCTGTTTCTGACGGGTTATCCTGCAATTCGTCGCCCTTTTTCCCTTTTTTCCTGTTCTTTCTTTTCTTTTTCTTTTCTTTCGGTGTTTCTTCCTGCGCTTCTTCTGTTTCTCCGTTTTGCCCCGAAGCGCCGGCAGCATCTTCTGCATCCTGCAGGAAGGCAAAATCGTCACCGCCATCTCCGGGCATATCACCCTCCGAGGAATCCGAAACGCTCTCTAAAAGCGCCAGCATTTCATCATCAATTTCTTCTCCCTGCTCCGACTGGTCTAAAAGGTCATGAATTTCAGCAAGGTCATCTTCCATGCCGTCTTCCTCCAATGCAAAATCATCTGTTATGTTATCGGATTCATCTAATGACATATCGCCCGCGTCAGCTTCTTCTAACAAGGCATCGTCAAGTTCCAACTCATCCAATGCCATATCATCTCCGCTCTCTTCCGCTAACATATCGTCCAGACCCAAATCATCTAACGGTATATCCTCTTCTCCGGCTTCTTCCAAGGCAATGTCATCCACGTCCGATTCTTCCAACGCCAAATCGTCCAGCAGTAATTCCTCTTCTCCTGTTTCTTCCAAAGCCAATTCCTCTTCTGCCGTATCTTCCATAGCAGCCTCCTCTGTTGTTATTTCATCCATGCCAGACTCTTCTAACGCTAAATCATCTATCCCAGATTCTTCCAATGCCAAATCATCCATACCGGATTCTTCTAACGCCAGCTCATCCATTCCGGCCTCCTCCGGTGATAAGTCATCTATCCCCAAATCATCCAGCGATAGTTCCTCCGCACCGGACTCTTCTACAGGCATTTCCACTGATAATTCCTCTTCCGGTAAACTATCCATATCCGGCTCTTCCAATGCTAAATCTTCTATTCTGGATTCCTCCAATGCTAAGTCATCCATTCCGGATTCTCCCAATGTCAAGCCATCTATTCCGGATTCCTCCGACAATAAGTCATCTATCCCCAAATCATCCAGCGACAATTCCTCCGTGCCGGTCTCGTCTGCGGGCATTTCCACTGATAATTCCTCCGCCGATACATTATCCATGTCCGGCTCTTCCAATGCCAAATCTTCTATTCCGGATTCTCCCAATGCTAAGTCATCCATTCCGGATTCTTCCAATGTCAAGCCATCTATTCCTGATTCCTCCGACAATAAGTCATCTATCCCCAAATCATCCAGCGACAATTCCTCCGTGCCGGTCTCTTCTGCGGGCATTTCCCCTGATATTCCTTCTTCCGCTAAATTATTCATACCCGGCTCTTCCAATGCCAAGTCATCTATTCCGGATTCTTCTGACAATAAATCATCTATCCCTAAATCATCCAGCGACAATTCCTCCGGTTCATCGCTTGTTGCAGTATCATCCATTATGCTTCCCTCAGTCATCATACCGTCTTCGGATTCATCCAGATTAGCAACCATTTCGGCAAGCATCGCCTCCATATCCTCCATACCGGTGGAAGAGGACGCTTCTTTCCCACCTGCATTTCTTACAGGCAGTACCGGTTCCGGTTCTTCGCCTGATAACATGGCAATAGCGCTTTTTTGCCTATCTGGGTCATTCAATTCTTGTTCAGAAGGACTTGCTACCTCTCCATTCATCATAGATTGTAATAAGTTTTCTAAATACTCTTCACTTGAACTCATAATCTCTCTCCAAATAATCTTTAATGTTCAGAAGCGGTTCCCGTGGAAGCCTCCCCTGCTATTTTATCACATACCCTCTCATTTAACAAATCCATTTACCAAAAAATTGACAGATTTTTCTTTTATTCCTATTCCCCGCCCGCTCATATTTTCGCCAAGCTGATAAAGTGAAGGATGAACACGGTATAAAAAGGACTTTTGATTATAATATACAATTTTTTCAAAAGGCCATCTGATAATAGACGGCAGTTCCATTCCGGCCCCTAATTCAATAACACATAATTTTTTATTAACAGTATCCTGTAACCACTTTGTATAGACTTCCCAGTGTGACAAATATCCTTCCTGCGCATAATTACTAACTCCAATCTGGTTAAATCTCTTATTTTGACCGCATCGGTCGCATTTTGGCTCCCGTAATTCGCTTAAATCTGCTTCTTTATTGAAATACGATTTAACTTTTTGGTATATTCCGTCATCCACTTCAAATAATTCCTTACTGCAATTAGCGTCGCACTGCATTTTCCGGAACCCGCCACAAGGCGTAACAATTCTCTCCTCCTTCAATCCATGTTGGTATACGCAGTCATCCATCGCTATCGAAAGAATAAAATAATTTTTCCCCTCTATTATCGTCTTCAAATTCTCATAGGCATGATACAATCTATCATCCCGGTATTCTTCCAACGCCATTTTTTGCAGAAAGGGAACTATCCATCTATATTCCTCCCTGTCTGCAATTTCTCTTTCTATCTCCTGATATCGTTTATTTTGCAATAAAATATCCCAGTTATATTGAAATTCTTCCCCGATTCCGACAAGAACCATATCCGCTTCTTTACATCTTACAAATAATTCCGATAATATATGCTCCATTTTATTTTGCCGCTCTCTTTCATCTGCTTTACGTTGCATGGCAAATTCCATTAAGTAAAGAAAAGCCGGGAACTCCCGGCTTTTGCCTGTATCTTATTGCAATTCTAATTCTCTAATACCAATCCGTCAACCACCCTTACCAGGTTTGCGATTTCCGGCTTGGAAAGCTGTGCATCAGCGCCCAATGCTTCACCTTTTCTCTTCATCTCATCATTTACCAAAGAAGAAAAGATAACAACAGGAATGTCTTTCGTTTCATCATCCTCTTTAATTAACTTCGTCAGTCTGTGTCCATCCATAATCGGCATCTCTATATCCGTAATGACACACTGCACATGTTCATTTAAAGTGCCTTCCCGTTTGCAGTCAAGAATAACGTCATAAGCCTGCTGACCGTTCTCGGTATGGATTAAATTTGTGTATCCGGCTTTATGTAAGGAATCCACAATCAATTTATTTAACAACGGAGAATCTTCCGCTATCAAAATCGGCACATCATATCTTCCTCTTTCGCCAAGTTCATCTATCTCGGCCATCTTTAAGCCGGTTTCCGGATTGATATCCGTCATGATTTTCTCAAAATCCAATATGATTATCAATCTTCCGTCCAACTTAATAATACCCGTGGAAATACCCTCCTCTGTTGAAGAAACAGTGGAATCCGGTTTAATAATATCTTTCCATGAAACTCTATGAATACCGACAACAGAATCAACATGAAAAGCAACGTCCAACTGATTAAAATTAGTAATAATGAAAAGACCGCCCGCCTGTGATACGCCACGCTGTAAACAATTCTTCAAATCGATTGCCGTAATCATCGTATCACGCGGCATAAAAATCCCTTCTATACTGGGATGCGCATTCGGAACCGGCGTAACATCCATATATGTAATAATTTCCTTAATCTTTGCCACGTTAATTCCATAAGCATTGCCGTCCAGCTTAAATTCGAGTACTTCCAACTCATTTGTTCCATTCTCAAGCAGAATCTTTGTATCCATGTAATCCACCTCTCACGCTATATAGTTTGCATTTTCTCATTAGAGATATTCTCTCACATATTGTATTATATCACAGATTAAAATAAAAAAAAACACTATTTATAAAAAAGTATAAATAGTGTTCTTACCATACCCTCAAAACCAAATACCAAAAATCTTTATCCGATGTCCTGGCAGTTCGCT
>JAMPCN010000080.1 GCA_023666125.1 Bacillus sp. (in: firmicutes)
ATCAAAGAACTTCTTGATAAAATAGAAATGCTGAAATCAAATACAGGGAAATAGGGCAGTGGGATAGGAGACATTCGCTAGTTCTTTAACATACAATCGGTCTGTTCCATTCCCAAAATTAACAATGTCTTTAATATAACAATATCCATATTTTTCGTACAAACCAATATGTTCTGATGGGATATATGTTCTGTTAAAACCATTTTCTTTTGCATATACATTCGCAAAATCAATTAACTTTTCACTAATTCTATGTCCTCGATATTCTTCTGTCACAAACACACACGAAATCCATGGATATATTTCAGGTAATGGATAATAGTCTGTTTTCATGATAGAAGTCATTCCGACAATCTGACCGCCTGCCATTGCCACAAATACAGCTTCCCAAGAAAAATTTTCAACAAAATGAATTAGTTTGTCCGCCAAATCGGTATCTCTATTTACTTTGCTTATCTCTAAATGTACCCACATTAAAATCTTTTGAGACAAAACCAAAGTGTCGTTCTACTTTTCCTACTGTTTCTTCAACCGTACTATTCGGGGTTCTTTCAATCCACAAATAGTTACTGTTCTTAATATCATTACACCTTTTTTCATTGAGGTTTTTTAAGGTTGCATTACATATTGCCTTTGCCTTCGCAATATCAGATGCGCTATTAATAAAATCACTAAAGCCTTGATGGTCGGAACGATTACAATATTCCTCAACTAAATTCGATGGTTCTTTTATTAAAAATACTATTCGGGATGCTTCCGTGTATTTTTCAGCTTCTTCCACTGTCAAATGACAGTCGCACAATACAATTTTATTTTGTGAAAGACGAACCAAATCCAATAGTACAAAATCTAATTGTTCTCTTGTGTTATCAATCAGCCATTTTTTATATTCCTCTACTGTACGTCCAAAAAACTCATCTGCATCTTTAAAAACTTTATTCATTGACGGTTGAAACGCAGGATTTGAAATTTTTTGATGATTTGCAAACTGCTCATCAATATCATAAACTAATAAATTGTGTCGTCTAGCCAACTCCCGTGAAACTGTTGTCTTTCCTCCACAAGGCGTTCCGGTTATAAAATAAACATTTTTTAAATATTCTTTAATTACATTGTCTCGAAATATCATTACGAGGTCTCCCGTATTAAATAGATTTCTTATCGCTCCAACGGCTTCTCTCTGGTATCGCGCAGTTGGTTTACATAATATATCGTTCTATCATTCCGCCTTGCTTTCCGCATACCTTAACACCGAAATAATCGGTACAATCAGGATGCCGCAGAAAAAATTGCTGACGCCGTGGACGGCATCCCACGGCAGTCCGGCGACAATCCAGGCAATCATGCCCTGAAAACTAAGCCCGTACAAAAGAGCCTGCGCAGGGGCGTACAATGTGCCGAACAAAAACCCATGCGCCGCGCATACCGCCATATACACGATGGGTCGCAGTTTTTTCGGTATATCCTGCGGGAGAAGCATCACAGCTCCCCACAGAAGCGTCCACAGATATAAGTATGGAATCCACCATGTCGCAAAGCCGCTGAATATGCCGTTTAACAAAACATAGGTATAAATCGGATACAACGCCTTTTTCCGATAGACAACGGTATAAGCAATCGTAAATACGCCGAGCAGATGGATATTCGGCGCAATCTCCATTACTAACTTAGAAGCGTACATAACAGCTCCCAGCATGGCAAAAACCGCAAGTTCTCTTGTTTTTATTTTCATGTTAATAACCATGCCTACTCGACTTTAAAGGCATAGGTTTCGCCCTCTGTGACCGCGGTGGAATCCACGCCCGTCACCGCATACTCGCCGTTAATATAAAACGCCCAATATACGCCGTCGGTATCATAATCCGCCGTAATGCCGTTGACCGTTTTCACATAAAGACCGTATTCGCTCTCTTCTCCCGCAATCAGTCCGAGTTCCAAAAGCGCCTCGCCTACGGTTTCTTTATCCGTATGGATTTCAAACTGTGTCTCGCCGCCTTCTTCATCTACAACCGTAAAGAAAAATACAGTCTCGCCCTCTCCACGTATCTCAATTTGCGCACTGTTCGCCGTTTCCTGTCCAACGTCGGACATCTGTGCGGCGTTTTCCGTTTCCTGCCCGGCAGCGGAGGCTGCTCCGCTTTCCGTTTTATTGCCGCAGGCACTCACTGACATCAGTGTCATAATCATCAGCGATATACAAAGAAAGCATGATAAAAGTTTACCTGAATATTTTTTCTGCATATGTTATAATCCTTTCTCCCCTGATTCTTGCCCAAGAGATTTGTCTCATCTCTTGCAATCCAGTTTTCATCATAATCGCTTATTGATGGTTCGTCAATAGAAACCGCCGCGGCATGTAATATTGCCTGCCGCGGCGTAATCTCCTACTTGCTTTCTTTCCTGCGATAAACTCTATAAATAACCGGACACAAGATAACGGCTAATACCGCATACAACGGGAAGATAATGTGAAGCGGTCCTACGATTTTTTCTCCGATATGATATAAATAAAAATAACTGATTGTCTGGTTGATATCGAATAAGCGGTCGGGCAGAAGCGCCAGTATTTTTTCCATAATAAAATATCCGGGGTCTCCTATGAAAGCGGGCAGAAAAATCAGGATAAAAGGTATCATAACCGCCAAAGCTGTTGACCTTGTCACGGCGGAGACGAACATCGTCGCTAACAGGATAAACATCGTACCGATGTAACCGCCTAACACAATCAACTGATATTCCTGACTGTTCGTGATATAGTAGAAACTTTTCCATGAGTTCCACCTTGACTGAATGGCAAGCCCCGCGCCATCCGCTCCCAGCATAAGAAGAACGATTGCCGTGTATAAAAACATCACGACAAAATATACCAATGTAATAAACAGTGCCGCCGCCCCCAGCTTCGCCGCTACCGCCTTTCCCCGTCCATGATAGGAAGAATAAAAGACCGCGTCCGCTTTATTGGAAAACTCTCCCGAAAAAACGCTTGCCGCTGCAAAGCCCAGAATTAACATCATAATCATTGTCACCATCGCGGAATATTCAAACAACTGCTTCCAGCCATCCGCATAATCATATTCCAAAGGCGTCTGCATTGCCTCATACCGCTCGATAAGGAACTGCCTTTCGTCCTCGGAAAACCGATACTGCTGCTCCTCTTCATCCAGCCATTCCTGCAACTGCAATACGCGGTTTTCATAAAAATGAACTGCTTCTTCCGGTTTCACGCTGTCCGGCTTATAATAATCTCCCTCACGGAACTTACAGAAAGAGCGCATAATCAGATATCTGATATCATGAAACCCCTGCTTCCATCCATAGGCAATATTCTTTTTTTCCACATCATCGGAAAGCGCCTCCGGCGTCTCGTTGATTCTCGCATTTTCTCTCAGCACATCTGCAATGACTTCTTCGGTCAACACTCCTGCCCATTCTTTTTTGGCTTCTTTTAACTTTCTGATTCCCTCTATGCCATACTCATGTTCGGCATTTTCATTCAACCAGTAAACGCCATGGCAAGCAGACCAGCTTGCAACAACTAATAATACCGCCAGTAACAGCATGGCTATCTTAGTACCCGGTTTTACCCATATTTTTTTCAATTCATAATACAGCATCTTCTTCCTCCTCCGCTTTTGCTCCCATACAGGATAAAAATACATCTTCCAGTGTCGGCGTCTCTTCTACCGCGTCGGGGTGCGGTTTTTCCACAGAAAGCAGTCTAAGCTGCATCCCTTCCGGAACCATCCTGCTGCCTGCCGCTTTATACTGTCGCATATACTTTTCCGCTTCGTTTCCCGGAACCGTGAGGTTCCATACTTTCTCCGTCATTGCCGAAATGACCGCCTGCGGGGAACCGGTATGCAGAAATTTCCCCTCTTTCATAAAAATAATTTCATTGGCGGTCGATTCGATATCCGACACGATGTGGGTGGACAATAACACCAGCCTGTCCTGCGCAAGCGTGCTGATAAGATTCCTGAAACGGATTCTTTCATTCGGGTCCAGCCCCGCCGTCGGCTCGTCTAAAATCAAAATTGCGGGATTGTTTATCATTGCCTGTGCGATGCCCGCCCTTCGTTTCATGCCGCCGGAAAGCTTTTTCATTTTCTTATCCTGCGCCTTGGAAAGTCCTACCTCCATAAGCAGTTCTTTTATTCTTTTTTTTGCCGCCGCCTTATTGACTCCTTTAATCGACGCGATATAAAGCAGATAATCTTTGACCGTAAGGTCGGGATAAAAGCCGAAATCCTGCGGCAGATAACCTAACAGTTTCCGATACTGCTCCCCCATCCCGAAAATATCTTCACCGTTACAGGTAATACTGCCCTGCGTCGGCTTTATTAAGGTACAGAGCATCCGCATCAGCGTTGTTTTTCCTGCGCCGTTTAAGCCAAGCAACCCATATACGCCTTTTTCCATCGTATAACTAACGCCGTTGACCGCTTTCATTCCCTGAAATTCTTTTGTCAGATTTTCTATTCTTAATTCCATGTTTTTACGCCTTTCCTGTAATAAATAAATTCAGATAATTACGAAACGCCTATATATGCGCTGTATAATTATTTTTTAAATAAATATGATACCAGCGTCATTTTGCAATGACTTACTGACTCAATAATTCCCCGATATCACCTTTTACCGCTTTTTTAACCAGACAGGTCAAATATAAAATGACAATAATGCAGATACCCGTCCATGCAGGGCGTGAAATCAGCTTATACACGTTGTCGTTTAATATGAGCAGCGTCCATACCGCACTCCAAAGCATGGAAAGGAAACAGGCGGTATATTCCGACGCCGCATAACGGCTGCACAGTGCATGAAAACAGATACAGCATGTCACCGCCATCGGCAGGAAAAAGTGAATGACCATCTCTCCTATACTGACCGTTGTAGTCATTGTTACAATTCCCGCAAATAGAGTCAGCAAAGCACTGTCCACAATAACAAAAGCAAGCATCCGCACAGCATATATCTGTCTGAGTGTAAAACGGGACGCCTCCTCTATTTCCAGTGATTGACTGCTGCGGTTTTTCCATAACTCCGGTATTATCATAATCACGAACAGGGAGGCGGAAACGCCCAACAGCCGCTGTATATAATAGGCGCTGTCTGTTCCCTGCAAAAGACATCCGGTATAAACCAAGGCTAAGAACTGTAACATCCACCATCTTTTCCTGATATATCCTATCTGCCCGCAGAAAAACTCTAAATAAGAAACTTCTTTGCGCTCCGCGCTCTCATAAAAAAGCCGTTTCGCATTGATAAGCGTTTCCCGCATTCTCACTTCATCCGTTCCGATAGCATTATTCCTGCCATATTCCCGTAGACGTTCTTCGATTGTTTTCAAATTGACTGCCTCCTTTCAAGTGGTAATGTCATTAGGCGGGTGCGAAATGTCTGAATAGAAGTGTTATAGGTAACATATACATTCCAACGCGGGTCCGCTTCTGCTACAGTTCAACCGTAGCGGCGCATAAGATGCTAAAAAACAGCATCTAAACGCCGACGGTCTCACAGTACCCGCTTATGGATTGTATATGTTACTCTATGTCCAGTGTTTTCAAAGGGCATTTCGCAATCACCTATTGTCATGTTGTCAGGTGATTGTGAAGCTGTTTCCTTGACAGACAGATGAAAAATATTTCTGCTGAAAGGTCCTCTAAAAACGCCGGCACCTGGATTTTGAGACGCTCGTGTCGCAAAATCCTTAGTACCGCTGCGTTTTTAATGGAGCGAAAGCGCACCTTGAAGCAGAAACTTTTTCATCTGTATACTAGGTTCACAGCTTCACAATCATCATCCCTCATCCTCCCCCAACAAACTCCTCAATAACTCCTTCGCCCTCTTTATCCGGTACTTCGCAAGCGGAACCCCGATATGCAGAATCTGCGCGGCTTCCCGCAGGGTATAGTCCTGAAAATAGTGCAGAATCACGACTTCGCGCAATTCTTCCGGCAGTTTTGCAAGCGCCGTCTGCACCGCCACTCTTTCATCCTCGCCGTTCATGCCGTCTGCTCCATTCATTGTGTCCGCATCACTTATTTTGTCTGCTATGGCTATCCCATCTATTTCTGTAAATCTGTCATATGCTATAGCTTTATTTTTCCGCGCCCAGTCGATACAAAGATTGCGGGCAATGGTGTAAAGGTACTGCAGCGCCTTTTCCCTGTGGCGGTAGCAAAGCAGGTTTTTAAAAAAACGCGCAAAGGTTTCCTGCGTCAAATCATACGCCGATTCCCTGTCCGGACAGTGGTATCCGCAGTATTGCAGAATTTTCGGATAATATTTTTGCACGAAAATATCCATTGCCGCTTCGTCGCCATCCTGCATTTTCTGCACCAAAAGAAAATCCTGCTGCATGGAAACCTCCCTTCTGCTGTTTTTAAAAGCGCTTTCTAATAAGTATAACGTGACTGCGGGGGAAATGGATAGGGGAATGGGGAGATTTTTTGAGATATGATTCCTGCTTCTTTTGCTAGTTAAGCAAAATCATCTTCGCTTTTGCATATTTTTCTTTCCAATATATTTGTTTATCTTCTGACAAGCTGCACCCTACAGCTCTATTTTCATCAGAATTGTGTTCTAAATCCGCTAATTTGACTTTTCGTGCAATAGAGTTATTCTTAAGACTTTTTATATAATCAAAATAGTCAACTGCTTCGTCGTGTGTTAAAAGCGCCACTGCCTCAACAATATCATCGGAAAATTCCAATTTCAAATCATCTAATGTAACGTCCGTATCTTCAATAACATCATGCAACAGCGCAACCGTGCAGGATTTTTCTTCTTCCATCTGCTCTGCTAAATGATATGGGTGAAAAATGTATGGAACATTATTATAATCCACTTGTCCTAAATGTGCTTCATAGGCATATTTCATAGCCTTGATTGTCATTGGTGTATAAACCATCTCTACCTCCACAAAACCCGATTGTGATTTGACTCTTTTTAAAGAAAACATTAGCTGTTATCATTTACCCCAGCACTTCTAACAACTCATATAAATTATGAATGCTTTCCTCATTCTTTTCTGCACGTTGCATCAAAACAAATTTACAATTAGCATTAAGCGCTGTTTTTCTATCTTTTTCTTCATCTCCCACAAAAAATAATTCCGTAATCGGAGTGGCAAATTTTTCAGAAATCATTTGTAATCCCCTGCAATTCGGTTTCCTATATCCTGCAACAGCAGACGAAACATAATAATCAAAATAGTCCATCAACTCTGAAATGTCCTGCTTAAAAATTTCATCAGGCATTGCACTGGGCAAATCAGTCAATGCCGCTACCCTATAGCCCTTTGTCTTAAGTTTTTGCAATACATCCATTGTTTCCGGATATATCTCTGCTTTTAACTGCAATCCACTCCAGAAAGTTTCTATACAACTTTGGATAGGAATCTCCATATGCCAATCTTCTAATACTTTCGTAAAAATATATTCTGCCGGATATTCAATCTCCCGGTACTTAATTCTTGGATTAAATTCTTTCAACATCTGAACCGATTTTAGAAAAACTTCTTGCGGGATATGAACTTTGAATTTCTGCATAATTGTTTCAAAGCCTCTATCATAGAAATCCACCCATGAATACGGCATTCCTACATATTGCATTAGTGTTCCGCCTAAATCAAAAACTACAACTTTCATAATTTATGGCATCTCCTGTTCTTAATTTTTTCCAGTAGTTTTCCAACTGATGAAATATTCCAACAATATTTACCGTTTCCGATTCAATGCTGAATACTATGATATAGTTCATTTGACCGATGACAGCCTCGTAATATCCTTTTTCTGCTAAATATGTATCCCTGCTAACCGGAAATTGCAGGGGATTTTCCTCCAGACGGTCATAGATGCTCTTCATTTCATCCAACAAATGTACAGCCGCCTGTTTATTTTTTAACTGATAAATCAGGTAACGCAAAATATGGTCAAGCAATTCGTCAGCGTGTTCTGTAACAACCAGTTTATAAGCCATATTTTGACCTCATTTCCGTCAAAGCTGTTCTGGCATCTTTAACCTGCCCGCTCTCGATTTGCTGTTCTGACAACTCAATATCTCTGTATACGGAAAGACGACGCATGACACTTTCATAAATCTCCATACTCATAATAACCATATCTCCATATCCATTTTTTGTAATATAGATTGGTTCTTCTGATTTATGGCACATATCAGAAATCTCTGATGTATTTTTTAAGTCCTTAATAGGAATGATTTGTGGCATTTTATATACACCTCCTCTTTTATATGGTCAAATTATACCACAATTATCCCCTATTTTCAACCATAATATAACACCACCTAAACACCACAAGTAAATACTGCTGCACAATTCCAAAAAAGGAGAACTCACCCCCGATACGTTATCCCGCGTCCCATATGCGGAATATCCGCACTGTACGCCGCATCCGCGACGAACAAAAGAAGCAGAACCAGACTGACAAAGAGCCGTGCTTTTGACGGTATTTTATCATACAACGCCGTGTATACAGGGATAACAACAGATACCAGAAAAACGCCCCCGACGCCGAACATCAGGCAGCTTATAAGGCAGATATGCCCGTTCAGATTTAAGAACATATCGCTGTAATCCCACCATTTAACACCCCACATCTTTTCCAGAAAACAGCCGCTTGCGTATTCTAAAACGGAGCAGA
This sequence comes from Bacillus sp. (in: firmicutes), assembly GCA_023666125.1. GTDB lineage: Bacteria > Bacillota > Clostridia > Lachnospirales > Lachnospiraceae > UBA3282. The sequence continues at coordinate 8,667 of JAMPCN010000080.1, forward strand.
CAATCATGGAAAAGAAGAAAACGCGCACCGGCTTCTTTGCCTGTTTACGGAGAAGAAAATACAAAAACAGCGCGCCCGCCCCGTAGATAGGCAGCCATGGTCCTATCGTAATGCCGCGGTTGACAAATCGTTTCTCCCGTACCAGATAGATGCACACTTCCCACATCCATCCCAAAAAAGAAACCAGAAAAAACAGCAGGATATAATAATCAAAGGTAATCTTTTTTCTCATATCTGCTATTTTCTCTAGTTTTCATATTTTTATACGAGACGCTACTCCAATTCGCTCAATCCCGTATAAAGGTTATAGTATCTGCCGTGCATCGCCAGCAAATCGTCGTGGTCGCCGCGTTCGATAATTTCCCCGTTTTCCAGCACCATAATAGCATTGGCGTTTCTGACAGTGGAAAGCCTGTGGGCAATGACAAGCGTTGTCCGCTGTGCCATCAATCTGTCCATGCCGTGTTCGATATGTTTCTCCGTCCTCGTATCAACGGAGCTTGTCGCCTCGTCCAGAATCAGAATCGGCGCTTTGGAGATGGACGCCCTCGCAATGTTTAAAAGCTGTCTCTGCCCCTGGCTTAAGTTGGCGCCGTCTCCCTCTAACATCGTATCATAGCCGTGTTCCAGGCGCATGATAAAGGAATGTGCGCTCGCCATTTTCGCCGCCGCCTCCACTTCGTCGTCCGTAGCGTCCAGCCGCCCATAGCGGATATTTTCTCTGACCGTTCCCGTAAAAAGATGCGTATCCTGCAAAACCATAGCGATACTCTTTCGCAAGTCATCCCTTTTTATCTTCTTGATATCTATGCCGTCTATGAGAATCTTTCCCTCGTCAATATCATAAAAGCGGTTTATCAGATTGGTAATGGTCGTTTTACCCGCGCCCGTGGAACCGACAAAGGCGATTTTCTGTCCGGGTTTTGCATACAACGATATATCCTTTAAAATCGTTTTTTCCGGCACATAACCGAATGTAACATGGTCCACGGTTACTGCGCCTTTCATTTCCGTTCCATTCAGGTTTACATAATCTCCCGAGTCCGATGTCTGGTAGATGAACTTCCCGTCTTTTTCCACAATCGACACCGCGTCTAATTCATCGGCAGGTTCCGGCTCTCTGTCCATCACGTCGAATACACGTTCCGCTCCGGCAAGCGCGGAAAAAATGGTGTTGACCTGCATGGAAATTTCATTGATAGGACGGGAAAACTGTCTGGAGTAATTGACAAAAATAGTGAGTCCGCCTAAATCAAAGCCTTTTAACACGCATAAAATACCGCCGATGCAGGCTGTCAGCGAGTAACTGACCTGACTTAAATTGCCCATGACAGGTCCCATAATGCCGCCGAAAAACTGGGCGTTAATCTGTTTTTTACATAAATCGTCATTCAGATAGGAAAATTCTTCTTCCGCAATCTCCTCATGACAGAAAACTTTCACGACTTTCTGTCCCGTAACGGTCTCTTCAATATAGCCGTTTAAGGTTCCCAACGCCGCCTGCTGCTGTTTATAGTATTTCCGGCTCCTGCCCGCCACAGCCCTGCCCGCACAAATCATAAGCGGCGCCATGACAACGGTGATAATCGTCAGGTAAATATTGGTATACACCATAAGGATAAACGTACCTACGATATTAATCGCGCCGGAAATTACCTGATTCACCGTATTGTTTAACATCTCGCCCACCGTATCGACGTCGTTCGTAAAACGGCTCATGATATCGCCGTGGTTATTGGTATCATAAAACCGCACCGGCAGGTTTTCTATTTTATGGAACAAATCGTCACGCAGCTTCTTTAAGGCGTTCTGCGAAACGGATACGATGATTCTGGACTGTAAATACTGGGCAATAATACCGACCGCAAAAATACAGCCCATCGTTATTAACGAGTGAAAAAGCGTTTCCCTGCTGCCGTTTTCGGAAACCAGGTTGTTGATGACCGGACGCAGCAGATAGGAGCCTGCCAGACTCGCCACCGTATAGATAATGATACAGAGGATAAAAATAACCAGTTTCCACTTATCTTTGCCGATATAGGAAAAAAGCCTTTGTATCGTTTTACCCGCATTCTGCGGTTTTGCGCCGGGCATACGGGCGCCTCTTGGTCCGGAGCCAGGTCCACGCCCCGGTCTTGGTCCGGGTCCCCGTCCGGCTTCCGGCATTGCCGCTTCTTTCCTGCCGTATTTCTTTTCCAGTCTTGCTATTCTTGCTTCATCCATTACGCGCTCACCTCCCTGTCCATCTGGGAATCATAGATTTCCTGATATGCGTGACAGGAAGCCAACAGTTCGTCGTGTCTCCCCATTCCCGTAATTTTTCCCTCTTCCATTACCAGAATCAGGTCTGCGTCCATAACGGAACTGATACGCTGCGCAATAATTAACTTGGTCGTATCCTGCAGGGTCGTATGGAAACACTCTCTGATTTTCGCTTCCGTCGCGGTATCTACCGCGCTCGTGCTGTCGTCGAGAATCAATATTTTCGGTTTTTTCAATAAGGCTCTGGCGATACAAAGCCGCTGTTTCTGACCGCCGGACACGTTTACGCCCCCCTGTCCAAGTTCCGTTTCGTACCCGTCCGGAAATGCGTTGATAAATCCATCCGCCTGCGCGGCGTCCGCAGCCTCGCGGATTTCGGCATCCGCCGCGTGTTCATCCCCCCACTGTAAATTCTCCAGAATCGTACCGGAAAAAAGTATGTTTTTCTGTAATACCATGCTGACTCCGTTTCGCAGATTGTTAAGCGAATAGTCTTTGACATTGACGCCGTCTACCAGCACTTCCCCCTCGTCCGCATCGTATAGGCGTGGAATCATCTGCACCAACGTCGTTTTCCCGGAACCCGTAGAACCGATAATGCCTACCGTCTGCCCCGGCTCTATTGTAAAGTCGATATCATCCAGCACTTTTTCCTGGCTATTTTTATAATAACGGAAAGAAACGTGCTTAAATTCTATTTTTCCTTTTTCCACCTTTTTATCTTTCTGCGCCGCGTTATCGTCCGTCAAGTCGATATCCGTATCTAACACTTCCCCGATTCGCTTAGAGGACGCCACCGCCCTTGAACTTTGTAAAAGCACCATCGCAAGCATCATAAGCGACATCAAAATCTGCGTCACATAGGTGGTAAAAGCCGTCAAATCGCCGACCTGCATCGCGCCGCCCAAAATCTGATTGCCGCCAAACCAAACGACCGCGATTACCGTCGCATTCATGGCAAACGTCATAATCGGCATCTGAATGATAACGACCTTAAAGGCGTCCAGACCCGCATTTTTTAATTCCTCATTAGAGTTAGAAAAACGCTCCTCCTCATACTCCCCGCGCACAAAAGACTTAATAACCCTGACATTTGTTAAGGTCTCCTGTATGTTGGAGTTTAAGCGGTCGAGTTTTTTCTGCATGATTTCAAAACGCGGAAACGCAATTCTGATAATCGTGCCGATAGCCGCCGCCAGAAGCGGCGCTACAATCAAAATAACCACCGCAAGAGACGCATTCATCATAAACGCCATAATGACCGCTCCGATTAACATACCGGGCGCGCGCAACATCATCCTAAGCCCCATCATAATCACATTCTGTAACTGCGTGATATCATTGGTCAGCCTCGTTACTAAAGAACCGGTGCTGAAACTGTCAATATTGGCAAATGAAAATTTCTGTACTTTTCGGAATAAATCCTTTCTCAAATCCCTGCCAAAGTGCATTGCCGCCTTTGCCGCAAAGTATGCGCCGCCAATGCCTCCCGCCATCATCACAAACGCCATGCCGACCATCATGACGCCCTTGCCGATAATATACGGAATGTCATGATTTGCCGCCCCGATATTAATGATATCCGCCATCATGGCTGGCAGCATGACTTCTCCCACGACCTCCACTATCATCATCAGAGGTCCTAAAATAAATGCCGACAAATATGGTTTTACATATTTTCCGTATCGTTTCATTGCGCTCCTCCTTTATTTTGCAGCATCTTATCCAGATTTCCGTATGCTTTTTTCATCAATTCATGAAAGTTTTCCAGCTCCTCTTTTGTAAAACCCTTAAACATGGTGTATTCCACCTTGTCAAAGAGTTTAATGCTTTTACATATAAGCTGGTTCCCTTTTTCCGTAATGGCGACCTGATTGCTCCGGTGGTCGTCCAAATTCGTCTCCCGCCTGATATAACCTCCCTTTTCCAGCTTTCCTAACGAAACGGCAACCGCCGCGGGAGAAATGCCAAGCGCCGACGCCAGCTCATTCTGCGAGCAGTTCGGATTTTTCCCCAGCATCATCAACAGTCTGTGCTGGCTGCGGTAAACTTCTTCGTCCAGACTCTTTAATTCCTTTTCAATGCAGCGACGAAGCCTGCCATCCGTCTTGCGGAATATTTCGGCTGTCATTCTGTATAATTCGCTCACCTGTTTTTCCCCTTTCACGAATCATTCATTAACCCATTAATTATTAACACGTTAAATATTAACATGTTTATTATTCTATGCGCATCCGGTTATTTTGTCAATGCTCTTTGTGGTCTGAATGTTTGAATCCAATTTACTGGGTTTGCTCATTGCTGCTCCTTAATGACAAAAAATAGAGCATATAGTTTTCCATTTCTACATACTCTAACACTGTTACCATATTTAATATTATTACGTCAATACTGCATATGTTTTATTCCATACATCAACAAATAAAATTATATTTTGAACTCCATTGCTACAATTAGCACATACGATATATCCATTTTCCCCGACATACATGAAATTGCCATCTAATTCCCAATGAATCCTTGTATCCTTATCCGCCATATCAACATAATCATATATAGCTAAACGGACTTCACCATTATATATTGAATCATATATTTCATTAGTAACGTCAAATGGAAGTTGTCCTGTACTCATCTTTCCATCGAACCAATCTTTATAGGAGTACCATTCCAGCATGGAATTATAAGAATATTCCCCATATAAAAGAATGTCTGCAACATTGTTTTTGCGAATATCCGCCGCAATCACATATCTGGGTAATGTATCTGGAGTATTTGTTTTAAAAAGTATATACAACTCATTTCCCATGTCCGATTCCGTATAAGCTTGATATATATCGTCTTTATAATGATATATCTGCTTTAGCTCCCACAACTCTTTTTCCTTTCCATTCATATAATCTTTGACCACAAAAGCTACTGCATTTTCAAGTGAAAGATTATAGTGTTTCTGTTGAGCATTTATAAAAAAATCATAATTGGGCCATTCTTCCACTTCTAAATCACAGTTCTGCCATTTATTATCTATGGCATCGCGCTCTGATTGATATACAGATTCCGTAATATCCTTTTGATATATAAACTTATTCGCATCGGTCTGAGCCATTATCATTGGTAGTCCATAGCAAATTATCATAATGATAGTTACAAAGTATTTCATTTGTTCCATTAAGTTATCCTCCTACTATATCGCATCCACAGCTTTAACCGTTTTTTTATTATACAAAAGCCCGCTCGCATTTACAATAAAATTTCTATGATGCGCTGGTCGTTACTGAAAATAAAAAAAGACAGTCGATTGTCTGCTAAGATAATCGCCGCCGTATCGTTAATCTTTATTTGATTTAAGAAGGGGGAATACCCGCTTTCTCATTTCCATATTCTCGCCCCATATCTCGCATAATGAACACCCCTAATCCGCCATTTCAGAGGTTCGGATACCTCCGCATCATCCCCTACAAATAGAATTTTTATTACAAAGTTAAAATGTATTGATAAACATCTGATATATTTTCGCCTATATACACACTATGATAACTTCTAAAATCTTCCCTTGTAGTCGTTCCCGTTAGTACAGCGGCAAATTCAACTTTTGCATTTTCGGCTGTCTTAGCATCAACCAAACTATCTCCAACATAAAGCGCTTCTTCATTCGTTGCATCCAAATGTTCAATCGCCCAAAGCAATCCCTCCGGGTTGGGTTTCTCTATTTTTACATCCTCGGCTCCCACAATCATATCAATCAACTCATTTGCATCAAATTTGTTTAATATCTGTTCAATTCTATAATGAAATTTTGTTGTAACTATAGCTAACTTATATCCTTTAGTTTTCAGCTTTTGTAAAACATCTTTTACTCCTGCATAAAGTTCGGTATGAGCAACCATCACGCTATCGGCCTTTTCCCTAAACAATTTGGCGAATTGTTCCGCCTCGCCTAAATTATGATTCGATGTTAATGCAAAGTACGTTTCTTTTAAAGACAAGCCTATTGTCTTTTTGATATCTGCAATATTCGGAACTGCATAGCCCAATTCTTCCAGAGCATAATTGATACTTAATGCAATGCCATTGGTAGAATCTCCCAATGTATAATCAAAATCGAAAATGATTGCTTTTAACATATGATACACCGCCATCAATAAGAATTGCAGATTTACCCAACACTATTATCTTACCATACCGCAAACACGCAGTGCAACTCTATTTCGCTTTTGACTTTCCCATTGTTTATGTAAATAGGAAATTGCTGTAATCGTAGTGAGAACTTAAGCGCAAGCCGCCGGGATTGCGCTTTTTTATACACGTAAGAAAAATTTTACAAAAGAAATAATTGCGTTTTTCTTCTGAATGTGATATAAATAATTCATGTTCGGTCATTCGACCAATTCATTCTGCGGAAAGCCGCTTGTGCGCTTTCTGTTATCTTACATCACAAAGGAGCATGTCTATGAATCAAAAAACAACAAATCTTAAAAATGCAGCCTCAATTTTCAATCCAAATACTCTGCTTCCAAACGCCCACGGCAACCTCCCTTACGGCATGACGAACGACTACATGTTTCGGGCGGTTTTCCAGACCAACAACAAGGCTTTACGCGGTCTTATCCGTTCACTTCTGCATCTTCATGAAGAAGATATCTCATCCGTGGAAATCACAAATCCTATCATCTTAGGAGAATCCATTAAAAATAAGGAGTTTCGTCTGGACATTAATGTTAAACTAAATAACCGCTCCCGTATTAATCTTGAAATGCAGGTAACGGGCAGGCTTATCTGGTCCAACCGCTCCGTCAGCTATCTCTGCCGCTCTTTTGATATGCTCAATCACGGTCAGGATTATGCAGAGGTCAAACCCGTCATACATATCGGCTTTCTGGATTATACGCTGTTTCATGACTATCCTGAATTTTATGCCACTTATAAACTTCTTAACGTAAAAAATCATCATCTTTATAGTGACAACCTGACCTTAAGTGTGGTAGACTTATCTCATATAGAACTGGCGACCGATGACGACAAAGAACATCATATTGATTGCTGGGCTAAGCTTTTTAAAGCCACCACATGGGAGGAAATCAAAATGTTAGCAGCGAAAGACCAATATATTAATGAAGCGTCCAAGGCTATTTTTCAGTTAAGCGCCGAAGAGCAGATACTCAAACGCTGCCGCGACCGTGAAGAGTATTATCTGGACTTGCGGGCGTATGAGAGGGAAGTTGATGAGAATAAGAAAACTATCGCGGAAAAAGAGAAGATTATTGCAAAAAATGAGAAGATTATCAGTGAAAAGGATATAATCATTGCTGAAG
>JAMPCN010000081.1 GCA_023666125.1 Bacillus sp. (in: firmicutes)
TGATTTCCACGGATGCGATATCTTCTTCATGAAGATGCAGAAGCGAACAGATAAGACCGCGCAAAGCCTTGTTGTTGGTCTGAAAAACAGCCCTGAACATGTAATCGTTGGTCATGCTGTAAGGGAGGCTGCCGTGAGCGTTTTTAAGTAAATCGTTTGAAAATAAATTGTTGGGATTAGAAATTGAGGCTGCATTTTTAAGATTTGTTGTTTTTTGATTCATAGATATGTCTCCTTCGTGATGTAAGATAACGGAAAGCGTACAGGCGGCTTTCCATCAAATGAAATGAATTGGTTGAATGACCGAATATGAATTACTTATATCACATTTAAGAGGAAAATGCAATTCTTTCTTTATATAAAATTTTTTCAGATTGACGAAAAAGACAAATCCATGTATCATAAATCAAGCGTGGACGCACATGGTTACAAGTATTATACGAAATAATTGCGAAACTAAGATTTTATAGTTCTGGATTGTGCAATAGGAAGGGGCGGATAACGTGCGGATTGCGATATGTGATGATGAAAAAGCGCAGCAGGAACTTTTGCAAAAATACCTGAAAGAGTGGGCAGCGCAGACGCGCACGCCCTTGGAAACCGTTCTTTTTCCCGGTGCGGAAGCGTTTTTATTCGCATGGGAGGACGATAAAAACTATGATTTGCTGATTCTGGATATTGAAATGGGCGCGGTAAGCGGTATGGAACTTGCGGGAAATATCCGCAGGCAGAACGAGGATATCCCGATTCTGTTTGTAACCGGATATGAGAAATATATGGCGCAGGGATATGAAGTCGCGGCGCTGCACTATTTGTTAAAGCCCGTCCATAAGGACAAGTTTTTCAGCGTTATGGATAAACTAAAGCAAAAGAAAAAGCCCGAGGAAAAGCAGCTGTTTCGCACCGAAAACGGCTCGCTTTCCCTGCCTGTCTCTAAAATCTGGTATGTAGAGGCAAGGGCGCACCGCTGCATCCTATACACGGCGGATGCGGAATATGTCCTGCTCGCTTCGATTAGCGAAACGGCGCAGTATTTGGAAAAACACAGCGAATTTATCCGCTGCCACCGTTCCTATCTGGTAAACATCCGGCATACCGCCGCCATTATAAAGACAGACCTTATTCTGGACGACAAACGCCGCCTGCCCGTCAGCCGCAGCGCGCAAAAGAAAGTAAACCAGGCATTTTTGACATTCTATCATAGATAAACATTAACACATAAAATTTATTATCACGAAAAGGGGGCTTCGCGGGAAAATGAACTGGCAGATAATAGGCATTATAACAGGCATCCTCTTTTTTAACCTGCTGCTGTGGCTTTTTTTCATGCCATGGTATGTGAACCGCAGGCTTTCCCGTTTCCAAAACGAGCTTGTCAACAAGCATTATAATGAAGTGGACACGATGTATCGGAGAATGCGGGGCTGGCGGCACGACTATCACAATCACATACAGACGTTAAAAGCATATATGAGCCTGTCGCAGTATGAGGAAACGATGCAGTATTTAAACAGGCTGGAAGCTGACCTTGCCAACGTGGATACGCTCCTGAAAACCGGAAATGTTATGGTGGACGCCATTTTAAACAGCAAATTGACGCTGATGCAGGAACGGCATATCCCGGTGGACGCCACTGCCGCCGTGCCGGAGAATATTTCCATTCCTGACATCGACTTATCCGTTATCATCGGCAATCTTTTGGACAATGCCATGGAGGCGTGTATGCAGCTTCCGGAGAAAGAGCGGTTCATCCGTATCTATATCGACGTCATCAAGAAGCAGTTATACATCTCCGTCACCAATTCCATGCCGGAGCAGGTCAAAAAACGCGAAGAACGTTTTTCTTCCTCCAAGGGAAACGGACACGGACTCGGTCTGTTCAGGATTGACAGCATCGTCAACAAGCATGGAGGTTATGTAAACCGGCAGACCGACAGCGGCGTTTTCGCCACGGAAATTACGCTGCCGCTGATTCCCGCCGCCCCCTGACTGAAACGTATTTTTCATTCGTTTTTCCATTCGTGCATGATACAATACCATTCATGCACGAAATTTTTTTCAGGAAAAAGAATATGATATGCTAACATACAAGAAAATCGCTTCGCGACTTATCTGGCTTCTTGGAGAAATTTCCTAAATTACGAGAAAGGCACGGTGACGGCTATGTTATATTTAGAAAAAGTCTTTAGCGACAAATCACGGCAAAAATACGGACTCATCAGCAACTATATTTATAACTTGAAAGCGGCAAAAGAATGGGATAAGAAGCTTTTCTGGGGACAGATTGTCGTTGTCATCCCGACGGTTGCCGCGCCGCTTCTTAGCGCGTGGCTGCCGTCCAGATTAGTATTTGACTTAACCGGTCAAATTCCTTTTCCCAGGCTCGCTCTGGAAATGGCTCTCATTTCACTCGTTTTGTGGATTTGTAACGCTCTCGCCAATATGATATCGGAATACTGCTATTTCGAGGGTAATTTTATCAGCGGCTATTATGCAAAAAAATACGTCCATAAGATTATCGACGTGGATTATGACTATCTGGAGGACGCAGCGTACCAAAAGATTTACGGCAACGCATGGCGCGTTGCCAAGTATGGTCAGGGGGTTTCCCGCGCCATGACGACGTTTTCCACATTCAGTTCCTCTTTGGCGGGCGCTGTCATTTACGGATTTATATTGGCGCAAAAAAGCCTGATTTTGCTGCTGACGCTGACCATATCCCTCAGTGTCAGCCTTTATCTGCTTTCCATTGTCCGTAAAAAACATGCGGCTTACTATGAAAAGTTACAGCTTCCCGCCAGAAAAGAAAGCTATATCAGCGCAGCCGCCACAAACAGCGCGGCGGGGAAAGACATCCGCCTCTACCGCCTTGCCGGATGGTTTTTGGAAAAATATGACGCTTCCTTACAGGAAATTGGAAATATTTACGGCACTATCCACCACTGGTATGTATTCCGCAATGTCTCAAACGCCTTTTTTCAGCTTCTGATGGACGGCGCGGCTTTCGGGTTATTGATTGTGATGTTAATGAAAGGAACGCTGACAACCGCACAGTTTGTCTTTTATATCGGTATCGTCAGCAGTTTTTCCCTCTCTTTTGAAAGTATGTTAAGGGCGGTCATGGACTTTAGCAACACGAGCGCATCCATTAGCTATATACGGGAATTTCTGGAAACGAAAGACACATGGAAACATGAGGACGGCGTCGGCGCGGACAAACTCGCCGCTTTTCAAAAAGACGCCGTCAAGGTAGAACTTCGCAATGTTTCCTTTACTTATCCGGGCAAAAAAGAACCTGCTCTAAAAAATATCAACGCCGTCATCTCACCCGGAGAAAAAGTTGCTCTTATCGGCTTAAACGGCGCGGGCAAAACGACGCTGGTAAAACTGATTTGCGGCTTTTACCATCCTACGGAGGGCGAAATCCTGATTAACGACATTCCCGCCTCGGCATACACGAGAGAAGAATATTACAGTCTGATATCCGTGCTTTTTCAAGACTCCACTTTCCTTGCACGGACGCTGGATGAAAATCTGACCGGGCAAAATACGGAGGACATAGACAGGGCGCGGCTTTCTCATGCACTAAAGCTTTCCGGCTTCCAAAGCGTTTATGGCGCACTCCCGCAGAAAGGGCAGACTCTTTTAGTCCGCGAAGTCAACGAAGCCTCTACGGAGTTTTCCGGCGGAGAAAAACAAAAGATGCTCTTTGCCAGAGCGTTATACCAGAATACACCGTTAGTCATCTTGGATGAACCAACCGCCGCGCTTGACCCTATCGCGGAAAACGAACTTTACTTAAATTATGGGAAGTCGATGGAACATAAAACAAGCATTTATATTTCCCACAGACTTTCCAGCACCAGATTCTGCGACAGGATTTTACTTTTAGAACATGGCGAAATCATAGAAGAGGGTACGCATGAAAGCCTGCTCGCCGCAAAGAAGCGTTATGCAGAGCTTTTTGAAACACAGAGCCAGTATTATAAAGATGAAAGCGAAAGAAAGCGCAAAAGCGAACTGATGGGCGATACCTATCAGGCGAAAGCAGGCGCGGAAAGGGGTGTATTCGATGAGTAAAAAAGAATGGAAAGATATGTCTGCCTTTTTCTTCTCTTTAAACGATGGACATAAAGATGTATTAGTATCACTTGTGCTTTTATCCATTTTACAGGGGGCGCGTCCTTTTATTGCAGTCGTTTTGACCGGTATTTTAGTGGATGCGGCTTATGCAGGCGCTCCCTTTACAACGCTGCTTACCTATGCGGCAATCGGTATCTGCGGCACTTTCCTGTTTTCAGCTTTGGAGGGCGTCTGCGTTATGTTCTTTAACCGAAAACTGGAATATATGCAGGAAATACAAGGACTGCCTCTCAATAGAAAGAGCATGGCGATGGAATATGAGTATCTGGAAGATACGAAAGTCAACGGTATGCGCCAGCGGGTCGAAAAGTTCGGCGATTGGAGCCTGATGGCGGTTATGTTAAGTGCGGCAAATAAATTAATCAGGGCGGCTGTGAGCGCATTGGTATCCGTTTTTGTCGTCATTCCGATGTTTATCCGCAGCTCCCATACCGTATCGGAGGGGTTTGCCGGTTCCTGGCTGATGTCGTTTCTGTTTCTTGCCGTAACCCTGCTTCTTATCTGGCTGGAATTTAAAGCGGGCGCATATTTTGAAAAAAAGGCGGCAGAGGCGGGAAAACAGATGACCCATGCTGAAACACGGAGAAGTTATTATCTTAATCTGTTGGCAGGGCATGAGACGCAGAAAGATGTAAGAACCTACAAACAGCAGCCGCTGTTTGAAAAGGAATTTGAAGAAATCACGCGGCGCATGAAACAGGCGGTAGACTCCATGGCGCATTATAATCTATTGGATATGTTTACACAGCAGACCGTATCGGCATTTGCGGGGTTTCTGGTATACATTTTCGCGGGTACGCTCGCTTATCTGCAAATCATCACCATCGGCGGGGTGGTAACATACGCTTCGAGTATCTTAAAATTTACGACCGCGATTGGCGAATTTGCCTACCAGATGAATGATTTAAGGAGAAATACCATGTCCGCGGGCGATTATGTGGAATATATGGCGCTGCCGCAGCGCAGGCACCAAGGCACAATTCCCGTCGAAAAACGGCGTGATGGACGCTTTCAGGTGGATTTTGAACATGTATCATTCCGCTATCCGGGAAGTGACAATTATGTCATAAAAGATTTGAACCTCTCTTTTGAAATCGGGGAAAAGCTTGCCATCGTAGGCAAAAACGGCTCCGGCAAAACAACGTTTATCAAGCTGCTCTGCCGTCTGTACGACGTGACGGAGGGCTGCATTAAAGTAAACGGCATCGACATCCGAAAATATGATTATGAGGAATACTGCGACTTATTCGCCGTCGTCTTTCAGGACTTTCAGGTATTTTCCTTTCCTTTGGGGGAAAATATCGCTTCCGGTTCCGAAGTGGATGCCGCACGCGCCATCGACGCGCTAAACAGGGCGGGGCTTGGCGAACGCTTTCAGACGCTTCCGAACGGACTTGACACATGTGTCGGAAAAGAATTTGAAGAAAGCGGCGTTACTTTCTCCGGCGGGGAGAAGCAGAAAATCGCGATTGCACGCGCCATTTATAAAGACGCGCCGTTTGTCATTATGGATGAACCCACCGCCGCGCTCGACCCGGAATCGGAATGCGAAGTTTACGCCGGTTTTGATAAGATGGTCGGCAGTAAAACGGCAATCTATATCTCCCACCGGCTCGCCTCCTGCCGCTTCTGCCAGGACATTCTGGTCTTTGACAAAGGATGCGTGATACAGCGCGGCAGCCATGAGGAGTTGGAAAAGCAGGACGGGCTTTATAGGCAGTTATGGGAGGCACAGGCGCAGTATTATGCGTAATGCTGCTGCGGGAATCAACTTTCGGTTATCATTTCGGTTTAGAACAGGCAGGACAGGCATGAATCCCGCAGAGGTTCTTGAAAAACGCCGGCAGTTAATGAGGTTTTTCACGAATTTACTGCCGCTGAGTTTTTCACGAAGCGAAAGCGTACCGATAAGGGATTTATGCCTGTCCTGTCGTATCAAAAGTAATATAACCGAAAGTTGATTCCCGTGCAATACCGCGCTTCTTCTTGTTTCCCTCCCCTGCGGTATGCTATAATAGCCAAAAGAAATGACAAAGCGCAAAAGCGCAACTCCGAAAGAGGATATTCCCATGGATTATTTTTGTTTTACCGTGATAATTACCGCGTTAGTAACGTTTCTTCCCTCGTTACTTTACGCCATATTCTTCTCTGCCGTGTCGGCGCTTTCCATACCGCCGTTTGTATCCGTCATGTTTCTTTTGCTTTTCTGCTTTCTGGCAATGTATGGATATGGAAAAGCCGTTACGGTGATATCGCCTCATAAACCGCAAAGCAGGGCGGGGCTTTACGCGCCTTTGTTCGTGCCGCTTTTATGGTACCTTTTTCATACGGGGATTTGTAATCTGTTAAATGACAACGGCGAACTTACCGCGGTTTTGATTGGCTTCTGGGGTCTGCATCTGTTCGGCGTCTATACGGCCAGCGATGTCGCCATGATGCCCGGATGTAACCTGTGGCATTCCGTGCTGCTCTGGAATCTTCTTTATGACGCCGTCCTCTTTCTGGGCTTTGCCACGGGCGAATACTTTTCCTCCAAAAAAGCCGGAATAAAGCGAAAACCCTTTTCCTGCCATAAAAAGCATATAGCAGTATTTTTAAGCGTAGTTATTGCGGCGTATTCGTTCAGTGAATTTATGCTTTTCAGACAGCGTGAAAATATCGTGGATTCGGCGCGTCCTTCCTACCGCTTTTCGTATGCGGGCGGATATTCCAGCATTGATTTAGCCCCCTATGACGTGACAAATGAAGAAAATATTCTGGCAAAGTCAGACTCCGCCGCCTCTTTTACCATAGCAAATGTACAGGATATGCCCATCATGGACGGCGCGGAAGCGGCTTATCCCGTTTATGCCGCCTTTGCCAACGCCTGCTACGCCAATATAGCCGAAATCCAAAAAAAAGCGCAGGAACCCGACGCGGACAGCGTCATGCCGGTTCAGTTTCAAAATACGATTTATGCCTATGAAAAACTGATAGAAGGAGAAATTGACATTTTCTTTGGCGCAAAACCGTCGCATGCACAGTTTGACATGGCGATAGAAGCGGGCGTGGAATTGCAGCTTACGCCTATCGGGAAAGAGGCTTTCGTCTTTTTTGTCAATGAGAATAATCCGGTGGACGTTTTGACTTCTGAACAGCTTCGCGCCATTTACTCCGGCGATATCAACAACTGGCGGGAAGTCGGCGGCGAAAGGCGCAAAATCCTTGCTTTCCAACGCCCCGAAAATTCCGGCTCCCAGACCATGATGGAATCTTTTATGGGCGATACGCCTTTAAGAAAGCCTCTGCAAGCGGAATACGAATCGGGTATGGGCGATGTTATCAGAAGCACCGCCGCTTATGAAAACAGCGCATCCGCTTTAGGCTACAGCTTCCGTTATTATACGACCGTTATGATGCCTGATTCCGGCGAAGATACGGCTGGTATTAAGCTGCTTTCCATAGACGGCGTTTATCCCGACGCCGAAACGATTCGCTCCGGCGCATATCCCTATACGACACAGCTTTATGCCATTACCACTACAAAGCGGACGGAAGAAAAAAGCACGATTGCACCTTTTCTTGCCTGGATGATTAGTCCGCAGGGGCAGCAGATTGTAGCTGATACGGGGTATGTGTCTATTAATTAATATGGTGACAGTATTTCAATGGCACAAAAAAGAAACACCGTGCCAATCCCCAATACTACACAATCCCAAGCCATCCTTTTACTGTTTCCACAGCATAGCCGACCGCCTGCGCTATCTTCTCTGTATCAAGCCCCATTTCATGCAGTTTTCCAGCCGCTTCCCTAGCTTTATTTAATTCGCCATCCTGCTCTCCTAAACGTCGCTCTTCCTGCCTCATTTCCTGAATCGCCTGACACACATTAACCACCTCGTCTTCTTCATCATATTTCAAACCCGAATTTGTGACCGCTTCAATCACATCCGCCGCCCTGCGCTCCACTTCCCGGAAACGCTCCTCATTGTCCTTCAGTACCCTGTTCAGGTTTTCCTTGTCTTTAGAATATTTGATGAACAGCATGACCTCCCGCAGGCTGGAATGGAACTTCATGATCTCCTCATCCGTCATCTGTGCTGGGGCGATCAGCCGTACACGGTAATTATCCATGCAGGCCAGTACATCCGGGTCCGACACATCCATCATGTCAAACAGGCTTAACGGTCCATCCCATTCATCCGAACCGAAAAAAATAGTCACGGTAATGGATGGAATCAACCTATCCTCCTTCCAGAAACCGCTTAAAAACTCCCCTGAACTCGGAGTCTTTTTATCTGCACCGGATTCTGCTTCACCCTGTTCTTTTCGCCGCTTCATTTCCTGTCGGTGTGATTTTGCCGCCTCCTCCACCTGCCCCGCATACTCCAACGCATCATACAGGTTATTCTTCACCACCATAGCATAATGGATTCTCGCCTGCGACTCTGCGCCATAAAGCACATATTCCATCTTCCCATCTGTCATTGCAGCGTACAGTTTCTGCACATCACGGAACTTCTGGACGGGAACCACTGCCCCGTCAGTACCATACGGCAGCGCAATCTTCGTGGAATCACGCTCCATAAGCTGTTCCGGACAAATGACTTGCCGCCCTCCGTAAATATAATAATTAAAAATATCGGCAAATATACCGGCATCTTTCACATAATCCTTTGTTATCGTATCTGCATTCAATAGCATCTGCCAGCCCTTCTGCAAAAATGTAAAACTTGGGAAATTTCGCCCATCCCTATTATGGTTTTATTATACTAAAAGGGCCTCCCTTTTTCAAGCATAGCCTGCCCGACATCATTCTACCGGCACGATATACATATTTTCCTCTTTCCATTGGTAATGCCTCTTTTCGTCCACCTCCGGCTCGGATTTTTGGAATAATAATGCCTCCACCTGTGACGGGTCGATAACGCGGCTGGTTGCATAGGATACATGGTAAATATCCTCGTTACCATCGGCATATCCGCTGCCGCCCCCATTCATAAGCTGCGTTAAAAGCGTGCCGTCTTTTAAGCGTACCCCCAATAAATAAGGCGCATCCACAAAAGTAGAACTCATAACTTTCTCGCCGTTCTGGGTGATTGCCTCTATCGGTTCCATCTGCAAGGGAAAATCATATTCCACATGCAGGGAAATCGGTGAAATTTCAGCATATACCACGGTTGCGCCGCTCTCTCCCAGCTCTTCGTCCAACGTTACTTTCCTGACTTTATCCGACCCTTTTAAGTCTATGTCAAACTCCCATAACGCTTCGATATCTCCGGTAAAACCCGCTTTATAGAGCGTTCCTAAATCCTGAAAGGTGACGTGCAGGGAAGAATCAGTTAAACCTTTTTCATAGTTTATGCCTACTATCTCGATAATGTATTCCATATAGCCCTCGTCATTGACATATTTTCCTACAATATTCCCGTCCGCATCCAGCGCAGATGTACCGTCCTCATAATAAAAACTGCCCCCGTCGTAACAAATTCCGTCATAAAAATGGCTATAATGAGAAATCACTGCATCCGGATTATCGTCAATCACAATACCTACCCCGTCAAAGCCGGGTTCTTTCCCATCCTCCAAATCATAGCCCTCTACCTTAAAAGAAAGCCAGGCGAATCTCTCGTCCGCAATCATCTCTAGCGGCGTTATCGTTATGCCCTGTGCCGTGACACCCTGCGCCATGCCGTCCGCCGCCGTGCCGCCGCTTGCCGTGCTGTTTCCGTTCCTGCCGCTTGCCGTCGGTATTTCCGCGTTATGATTATCTAAAATAGGTGACATATATCCTTGTTCTTCCAAAAGCTGTTTTTCCGCCGCCGTCATCTGCAGTTCCGCTTTCAGTCCTCTGCTCCAATGTACATACGCCGCGGCGCACACGGTTGTTCCCACTGCCAATATCGCGACGGCAGCAGCTGCCCACACGGTTTTCCACTTTCTTTTAGCAGTGCGTTTATCAGGGCATATAACGACCGCTTCTCTATTTTCACCACTTTTTCGCCCCCCCCTCTGAATTATCTGAAACGCTTCCTGTGCTTTTTGCTCTACAATATCCGGAATCTCAATATCCCGCTGCATTCTATCCATTATTTCTTTTTCTTTCATCATGATAATGCTCCTTTCCGGCATTTTTCACGCCATACAACGCCGCCATCTGCTCTCTCCCCCTTGCAAGCCTTGTCCTGACCGTACTCGCGGGCATATATAAAAGAGAAGCAATCTCCTCCGTGTTGAATTGGTTTACATAATATAGTATGATGACTAACCTGTACTTTTCATCCAGCCCTTTTAGCGTTTCCATCCATTCCACTGTTTCATAGTCGCTGACCGTGTTATAGGCGTCTGTATTTCCACTAACAGCCGCCGCCCCCACAGCCTCCCCGACTTCTTCCACCGGACAGCTTCTTTTGCGCTGTCTTAAAATATCGTTGCATTCATTTATCAGAATCCTTGTCATCCATGTTTTAAAAAACTCCGCTTTTCTTAACTGTTCCAGCTTTTCCCAGCAAACAAGTATGGTTTCTGATATGGCATCCGCTGCGTCCTCGTCATGATGAAGCATCGCTCTTGCCGTTTTATACATTGCCTGCATCTGTGACTGCATCAGTTCGGTAAAAGCGTCGGCGTCCTGCTTTTTCGCGCGCTTTATTAATTTTTCCATATTGTCCATTCGCGGCATTCCTCTCCTTTCCGTCGTTCTATTTCGCATCATATATATTTAGTCGGATAATTGCGAAACTCTCTATTTCCAAAATCTGGTTGTACAATATCAACAATATTATAAGCAGGTGCTTTGGAACCGCCGCTGCTTAGCGAGGTTCTTTCGAGCTTAGCAGTGTTGCGAGTGACAATGCAGCGCAAGCGTGCCTGCGTTAATTTGTTTATATTGTACATCGGACGCTTAGAAAAATGAGTTTCGCAATTACCTCATTTACTCATTAGACGGATGAAAACACAAAAACGTCTCGGTTAAAATCAAACCGAGACGAAGTATTCCCATTTTATTCTTTTTCCTCACTCCTGGCTCGCTATTTCCAAAGTTCCACCCACCATTTATCGACATGAGCGTCTCCATTTTCATCCCACACAATCAGAAAGCTGGCATTTCCTATCAAGTCCGAACTTCCACCGTTTCCCTGAAGAGCCAATGACGTCTGAAGCGCATATCCGGTTTTATACTCTATGCAGTGTACATTATAAAACCCAAATGCGCCGCTTATTCCGACACAGCTCCAATCCCTATACTGATTGGGCGCCTCAACAGCCATTGTATCATCTATGATACCATCCCACCATGAGACGAAAAAAGGAAAATCTTCCTCATAAAAACAGTATGTTTTCTTTCCGTTCATACAAGAAAATCGCTCCGCGACTTATCTAGCTTCTTGGAGAAATTTCCTAATGCAAATTTCCTTTCAGGCGTCTGCATCATAATGACAATATCATTTTGACCGTTTTGGTCGAAATCATGGATAACAAGTCCGTCTACTTCCATTCTGCCGTTTTGCAGCACGTCGTCGCGGCATAGCATTTGGAAATAATTTTCCGTTTCCGCCTCTTGCAGCCCCGCCTCTTTTGCCTTTTTATAAAACATGTTTTTATTGGCTTCGTCCAGTTCTTTGTCATATGCGGCGCCAGATATCGTAAACTCCGCCGCCAAACGGTATACTTCCAGTTCTTTTCCCGCGCCGATATTTACCGTTTTCGTAATACGGTACTGTCCGTTTGGCAAAACACCGTGGAAATATGTCCACTTCACACCCCAGTCTGCCGTAGAATCCGGCGGCAGGCTATAGCCGATGGCATTAAACGCCGCGTTATCAATAATATAATCCACCTTGCGCCATTCTCCGTCCTGCCATGCCTGTAACTCATAATCTTCACCAAACACATACTCTTCGTCCGTTTGATTGGTAAATACCAGATGGATACCTCTCGATGTGGCATATGATGCCTCCATTGTCACGCCGTCCGGCGTATCCACTTCACCATCGTCTATCTCTCCAAAAGACGCGGTCGGAAAGTCCTCTTCAAACAGGTTATCTATGGCAAGATAAAGTTCTTCTATCGTGCCCGTTCCTTTCTCACGATAACGGACTTCATCTATATATAAATACTCTCCCAGATATTCCAACGTCTGCACAAGCCGACCGTCAGAGTCAAAAATCTTCATGCAATAAGTGACGCCATCGTCCGTATATTGGTAGTCGTCTTTTTCAATGTCCAGATTAGCGTATTTTATCAGGATATCCGAAAACTGAGCGGAAAAGTCATCTGTGTCACTTTTTACCGTACCCCATGCGCCTCTTTTATCAACTTCCATGTAATAACTGTCGTCTATGGAGAGCAGAATATCATTGGCTTTTTCGGTCAATCCATTTTCCTCGGACTCTGTTCCTACCGTTTTTACAGGATAATAGGCAATTCCGCAATATCCGTTTTCCGCCAGTTTATCATCATCCCATCTCATATATATCTCATAAACTCTTCCCGCCTGTAAGGAAAGAGCAAAATCCGACGCTTCGATTTCCTCTATGCTGTAGCTGTATGTTTCTAATGGAGTAACTTCCTCACCGGATTTTCCCACGTCCGCAATATCCCATGCTGTATAACCAAGAGTATCGGGAAGTTTATCTACCGCTACCGTATATGACTCCGTTTCCAAGCCGTCCTCCGGCAGCATTATCGTTTCCCACGGAGCGTTTTCATCCAATATATAGGCGCTGTCGGCAACCGCGCTTGTCGCTGTCTCTTCGCTCTCCAAATATGTCCATGTATAGCTGCTGGCGCGCAGGATAACGTCCTGCTCTTCCTCTTCTGCGCTTAGAAGCGTTAAAACGGGCGGTGCGGTATATATAGTTTCCGGCGCATTGCTGTTTTTTTCCGGTTCCGACTCCGATGCCGCGATATCCGCCTCTTCTTTGCCGCAGCCTCCAAGAACCAATCCGGTCAATACTATTAATAAACAGCAGTTTCCCATAAAACTGCGTCTTTTTTCCATCCTCTTCATTTCCATACTCCTCTTTTGCCACTGTAAGGTTAGCTTTATCAATATGTTCATTATAAATGACTTTTTCTACATATTCAATGCAAAGTCCGGGCAAAATGAACAGATAAGGGGTAAATAGCACAAAAAGGAAAGGAGTATACCAATATGAGCAACCGTTTACAAGAAGAAACCAGCCCATATCTGCTGCAACATGCAGAAAATCCGGTAGACTGGTATCCATGGTGTGAAGAAGCGTTCGACAAGGCAAGAGCGGAGGATAAACCGGTCTTTTTAAGCATCGGCTACAGTTCCTGCCACTGGTGTCATGTGATGGCGCGGGAAAGTTTTGAAAATGAGGAAATTGCACGGATTTTAAACCAGCACTTCGTCTGCGTCAAAGTGGACAGGGAAGAACGCCCCGATATTGACAGCGTCTATATGTCCGTATGTCAGGAACTTTCAGGAAACGGCGGATGGCCGTTAAGCATCTTTATGAATGCGGCGCAGGAACCGTTTTTTGCAGGAACATATTTTCCGCCCGTATCCCGGCATGGCATGATTGGGTTTCGGGATTTGTTGACTTCTATAGTCAAAAAGTGGAACAATGCCAAAAACGAATTAACCGAATCCGCCAGACAAATCGTAGAACAGATGAACAGCCGAAATGAACGGCAGGCGTATGAAGAAAACACAGAAATCAACAGCAGCCTGCCCGCACAGGCAGTCATGCACTTCGCCGGATGTTTTGACGCACTGTGCGGCGGTTTCGGACAGGCGCCCAAATTCCCGTCGCCCCACAATCTGCTTTTTTTGATGCTGTATTCCTATCTGAAACGGGAAGATGCCGTGTTAAAGCAAAAAGACATGGTTCTGGCACAAGTATCCCTTACCTTGGAACAGATGCGCCGGGGCGGTATTTTTGACCATATCGGTCATGGATTTTCGCGCTACTCTACCGACAGATATTATCTCGTTCCCCATTTCGAGAAAATGCTGTATGACAACGCACTCCTCATTATCGCCTATGCGCTGGCATACCGCCTGACAAATAATCCTGTTTTTCTGAATACGGCGCAAAAAACAGCGGCCTATCTGACACGGGAGATGGAGGCGGAAAACGGCGGATTCTATTCCGCGCAGGACGCCGACAGCGAAGGGGCGGAAGGGAAATTCTATATATGGAGTTATGATGAAATCTGCAGCGTCTTAGGCGAGAAGAAAGGAGGGCAGTTTTGCGAATATTACGGCGTCACAAAGCAGGGGAATTTTGAAGGGGAAAACATCCCCAATCTTTTAAACGGCAATAAAATAAGCGATATTTTTGAAAAGGAAAGAGCCAAGCTTTACGAATACCGCCAATCCCGAAGCAGACTGCACTTAGACGATAAAATCCTGACCTCATGGAACGCCCTGACAGTCAGCGCCTTGTCGATATTATACCGCGTCACCGGAGAGACGGAATATTTAAATACGGCGAAAAAAACGCAGCAGTTCATAGATAAGAACCTGTCCGAGCAAAATACCCTATACGTAAGCTGGCGGGGCGGCGTCCGCTCCGTGAAAGGCTTTCTAGACGAATACGCTTATGAAACGGCGGCTCTTATCAATCTCTATGAAGCCTGCGCCGATATTGCCTATCTGAAACGCGCCGGGAAAATCTGTCTGGAAGCCGAAAAACAGTTTGCGGATGAAAACGGCGGCTATTTTTTGTATGGAAGCCAAAACGACAGTCTGATTACCAGACCGAAAGAGACTTATGACGGCGCGATTCCAAGTGGAAATTCCGTTATGGCTTACTGCCTTGTCCGCCTCTCGCAGCTATTGCAGCCCAAATCGGAATCGTCGGCGGCGTATTACCGTAAAAGAGCGGAAAAACAGCTCTCCTTTCTCTCTGCCGAAGCCTCCTCCTATCCCGCGGGCCACAGCATGTTTTTAACCGCCATGCTCTATTATTTTTATCCACCCCAAAAGATTACCGTGGTACTCTCCGAAAAGGACACGGCGGAGTCGATTATCGCAAAGCTGCCCTTTCTGGCGGACGTTGCCATCCTGGCAAAAGAGACGGAAGAATATAAATTACTCGACGGTAAAACGACTTATTATATCTGCAAAGACCATACCTGTTTTCCCCCGACAAATCAAGCACCCTTTTTCCACAAAAACATAACCTAAAATAAAGGTTATGTTTTGTAGAAAGGTGAGATTTTATGGCATATAGCAATTATGAACCGATAATCGGCACTATCGTAAATATGGCAAGAGGGAATGACTGTTGCAGTCAAATGATGACGCTTCGCACGAATAGCGGTATTACCAACTTTATGATAACGCCCGAAACGCACATTATTGACAACAGGCCGCTCCGGGCAGGACTGCGCGTAGCGGCGTTCTATGACGCCTCTTTGCCCATGCCGCTCATATTCCCGCCACAGTACCGCGCACAGATTATCACGGTGCTTGGCAGAAATGAGCAGGTGATGATAAATGAATTTGACCGCAATCTGCTTGCCAGAGATAATTCATTACAGCTTAACATGGCAGGAAATACACGCGTAGAAACCATCAACGGACAAAATACCTCCTGTAACCCCGGCAGCCAAACGCTGCTCGTCTACTACAGCGCGACCACCAGAAGCATCCCGCCGCAGACGACGCCCGGCAGAATTATTATTTTGTGCTGAAAAAGTATATTTTGTCCAAAAATGACGGATGGCAAAAGATAATATGCTGTGATATACTATCAAGGAAGAAAGGGAGTGCGCATCATGCCAAGTCATAAAAAATACGAACAAATTCTGGACGCTCTTCAATATTTGCTGGAAAGCAAGGATATACAGACGATTTCGGTCAATGAAATTGCGCAGACAGCCGGTATCGGCAAGGGAAGCATCTACTATTATTTTCCCTCTAAAGATGCCATTTGGGAAGCGTTGATTGAGCGCAATTATAAAAAACCGATTGAGACCGCGCAAAATCTGGCGAAACAGAAAAATGTCTCTCCTTTTACGCGTATGGCTATGATTTTTCAGGCATGTAGGAATTCTTCCGC
>JAMPCN010000082.1 GCA_023666125.1 Bacillus sp. (in: firmicutes)
ACGTTTTGGTTAAGTAAGTTATTTACTTTACTTGTATTATATATCGGTGGCTTTTCGATTTACTTTAGAGGTAAATTGAAAATTTTTTAATTTTATTTCTTATTATCATAAAACTGAGGCGCTACACAATTCAGATTATTCATATTGTTATAGTAGCCTCTCGCCACTTTGGACTTAGACACGCCGTTGCGGATAGCCACACGCGTCTTCTTAAACTGATTTTCCGCTAACACCTTATTGCGCATATTCCCTGCATTTACCGTTACCACTTTATCGGTAATCTGCTGAATCAGTTCCTGCATCGCTGCAATCTCCTGACGGTATTTATCCTTATCGCGCATCATATCCTCACGGACACGGTCATACAAAGATTCAAATCCCGTATCTAACTGCTCCAACTGCTCAATCAATTTGTTCTGTGCATCCACGGTTTCTTCAAACGCATCCATATCGAATTCTTCCTGTTTGAGAATCGTTTCCTGAAGCGTATTCTGTTCTATTATCCTGTTTAAAGTCTCGCTTTTCTTTTCCAGACTCTGCACTAATATCTGCACACAATTTTCCATGTCAAACCTCTTTTATGCTTAGTGGGCGCGTTTCATAACCTCTTTCCAGGTATCGCGCATACTTCTAAGATGCGTGTTTACTTCTTCCAGAATTTCTTTATCTTTCTTGACATTCGCTTCAAACAATCTCTGTAAAACATATACATACACCCGGTCAAAATCCTCCCACACCGGATATTTATGATCCAGCGTATTACGGAATTCTTCAATAATACGCTGGGTCTTTATAATATTAGTATGCGCCTTTTCGATATCATTTTGTTCAATCCCCATAATCGCTATGTTACAAAACTTAATAGCGCCTTCATATAGCATCAATGTAAGCTCCGCCGGAGAGGCCGTTAAAATCTTACTATTGTTATACTGTGCATATGGGTTTGGTGTCTGCATCGTACTTCTCCTCCTTGATTCGCTGCACAGGCAGATTTCTTATGCTTCTATACCGCCTTATCAGCCGCTGAACATACCTGAAATTGCGCTGTTTTTGGATTCCAGTTTTGCGAGCGCTGTTTCCATTTTAGAGAATTTGCTGTACCATTTATCCATCAGGTCATTTAACTTAGATTCCTGTTTGGCTATTTTCTCGGTATAAGCGTCGTACTCTTCTTTCATCTCTTTATCATTGTAAACAGTAAACGCACTGCTCATTGTAGTGGCGCTCATTTTGCCCATCAAATCATCATGCATATTGTTAGCTAACTGCGTAAAGAATGAAATGACGCTGTCCGGGTCGGAAGCAATCATGGCACGAAGCTTATCTTCTTCATTCTTCGTATTGGCATCTTCCGTATCGCCATCGATATGATATACGCCCTTTTCATTATCTCCTGCATTAAAGTAGCCTAATGTATTAATACCGAAGTCGGACAGATACATCTGTTTTCCGTTTACGGTAGCGCCCTTTAACATAATGGACTTCATAGCGTCTTTTACTGTTCCTAAAGTAGAATCCCGGCGAAGCAAAGACTCTTTAATCTTCTTCTCCCACTCTTCAATCTCGGAATCAGACATAGAATCTTTTTCTTCTGATGTAAGCGGATCATATCCTTTGGAAGAATCTGCATTATAAAGAGTATCCATCTCTTTAATCAGATTATTGTATTCCGTAAAGAAATCTTTAATCATATTATAGATACCTTCGGTATCTTCACCGGTCGATAACGTAATCGTCTCGCTCGTCTCCGCTAACATTGTCATCGTAAGGCCATTGATTTCAAAGGTGTTGGTGGATGATGTAAATTCAGCGCCGTTTAATGTAATCAACGCATCCTGTCCTTTTACTTTGGTCGCGCCATCGGAAGCTGTATAGCTGCTAAGATTATTTACAACAGCCTTAGCGTCATTAATCTTCTGGTCAAAGTCTGTCTTGACTTTTGTTTCCAGAGCCGTTGTTCCGGATACCACATCTTTGCCATCTTCCTGCGTTACGCTGAAATACTGTGCATTGTCAGCAATCTTTGCCGTATTATCATTCAGCTTTGTCTGCAGCTCCGTCATCTTATCATCAATGACTTTGATATCATCCGCCGTTAAAGTAGCATCACTCTTCTGCGCAGTAAGTGCATCAAGCTGTTCCTGAATGCTCTTATTCTCTTCCGTTAGGCTGTCGTTTTCTTTCTTATATGCCTCTGCGCGCTTAAGTATTTCAGCATCGATTGCTGCCTGGCCTGCTGCCGTAAAGTTGCCGCTGCCATCGCCGTAATCATCAGCCCATGTCTTATAAGCGTCAGCATTTAAACTCTCTGCTGTCAGCATACCCAGAGACGAAAGAATATCCATGCCTGCCATGTTGTTTCCAACCAGATTGAAGTTTGCCTTTTCGCCGCTGTTTTGAGAGCTTACGAAAAATCTCTGTGATTTTTCATCAAAGCTTGCATTCAATCCTGCCGCTTTAAGCTGGTTTACCAGACCGGCGATTGTCGTATTCTCATCTACATTAATATCTGTATACTTATCGCCCACAGCAACGCTGAAACTGCCTGCACTCGTGATACCCAAATCAGCCATTGTGGAACTTGCTGTAAGTGTCTTGCCGGTTTTCTTTGATAAGTCGGCACCTGTCAGATAACCCTGCTTCGCAAGGTTTGTAATCTTTAAATCCTGTACGCCGTTTACCGCCTTAGCGCCGGTAACAACACTGACTGCATTAGAATTAGAGACTTTCGTCGTCTTCTTCTGATAAGAAGCCTGAAATCTCATACCATCCAATACATTCGTATAAAAATTATAAATTTTCGTATTCAGCGCTTTCCATGCATCCTGTTTCCAGCTTAACTTTGTCTGCGCTTTTGTTAAAGAACTTTTCTTCACGCTCTGTGCGGAAACAAGTTCGCTGATAATACTTTCTGTATCCAAACCTGAATACATACCGGTAATTCTGATTGCCATTCTATATTCCCTCCTGTCTTATCTCTTCTCATCCACAAGAATGCCGGCCATCTCCCAAACCTTAGCAATCATGTCTAAAGTTTTCTCCGGCGGGAACTCTTTGATTACTTCTTTTGTGTCTTTATCCACAATTTTAATCGTAATCCTGTTCGTCTTCTCATGAACGCCAAAGACTGCCTCTTCATTGCTGTTACTGATTTTCCGGTTCATTTCCGCGACTGCCCTTTTCATGTTTTCCGTCGCTGCCTGAGAAGCTGCAGACTGCTGCTGTCCGCCGTTCTTTTCGCTGCCGCCTTGCTCATTCTCTGCCTGTGTCTGCGCTACGGATGCAGTCGTAGTGTCTACGTTTACTGTCTGTCCATCAGCAGGAACTTCCGTGTTCACTGGTTCTGTTGGCGCCGCCTTTACAACCGGCTGAGCCTGAAATGTCATTACGCTGTTTAATGGTTCAATTGCCATTTTCAATCACCTCCATGTGATATTTTGTTAATAGTATCTTATATAAATAGAATCGTCCGGAATCTGCGCACAGAATCCTTTGCTATGTATATCGGAAAAATTTTTAAATAATTTAGGGCAAAAAAGAAATTTATTCAGGAAATAAAATAGTTAGTAATTTCTGCACCTGCTGTTCATAAGTATAACATTTTTTTACTTTCTGATATCCATTATATCCTATTTTAATTCTTGCTTTCTCATGTGACAGATAATAATCTATTTTTTCAATCATTTCCTCCGGCGTCCGGAACAGCACAATCTCCTTATCTTCTTCAAAAAGTTCTGCCAACTCCTCCTGATAATTTGACAGCACAAAACCGCCTACGCTCATAATATCAAAAATACGCATCGGTATGCCGCTTTCTATGCTTCTCAGCGTTATATTTAAATTAATTTTGCTGGCATAGAATATCTTATAAGCTTCTTCACGATAAACTTCAGGAAACCTTGTGATTTCCGGAGGAACCATTTCCGTCGCTCTCGTATATAGGTGTAAATCATATTGTTCCGCCAACACATTCAACAACAGCGTCCGTTCTATATTCGTCATTTTCCTACCGAAAAAATGCTGTTTGATATAGTACGCAGCAGGCATAGCATCATAATATTCCATGCTTGCCGCTTCCTCCGGACATATCTGCTTTATCCATTCAAGGACTTCTTTCGTCATAAATGATTCAATTTGGCTGTTTCCATCCCAACGGAATGTAGATTCTTCCATGATGGTGGTAAACAGTTCCTGCAATTCGGCAGGGAAATTTTTTACATTGTCATTATAGCTGTTTTCCGAATACAAACTGCCAATAAAAGAAAGATCGCATTTATATTTGTTTATCTCTTCATCCGTAATAACAAGAGATGCCGTCTGTAAAAAATTCGCCGCCAACGGTAAATAATACACGTTTTTATGCCCTAGCGATTTTAACATTTCATACTCTCTCTTATCAAAATAAAAGAAATAGCAATTATGATATTCTAAAGTTTCACTCCGCCATGTATGGTACATGGGAGAATCCATCCCATATACGGCTAACTTTACCCCTGCTTTCTCTGTCTGATGCGCTATTTCATTTCTAAAAATATGCGTCAATACAAAATCATATTGATTTTTACGCAAATAAGCGCCAAAAGTCTCCTCTTTTTCTTCGCTCTTTGCAATTTTTTCCACCGAATCCACATAGGTCTCCACCTCATGCCCCATCGCGCATAGGGTAATTGCCGCATCGGCAACCTGCAATTCTTCGCCTAAAAGAAATAATATTTTCATCTTTTTCACTGCTCACTTTCCAAATGCTGAAAATTTCTAATAATGCTCAAAACAAAACAGAAATTATTTTCTGAAGCTGGTGTTTATATGTATAGCAGTTTTTCACTTTCTGATAGCCGTTATATCCGATTCTAATCCGTTCTTTCTCATGTTTCAGGTAATAATCTATTTTTTCAATCATTTCCTCCGGCGTTTTAAATAAAACAATCTCTTTGTCCTCTTCAAAAAGTTCCGCAGCTTCCTCCTGATAGTTGGACAATACAAAGCCCCCAACGCTCATAATATCAAAAACCCGCAGCGGTACGCCGCTTTCTATGCTGCGTAAGGTAATATTCAAATTAATTTTACTCGCATAAAATACTCTATAGGCATCATCCGGATTTACTTCCGGAAACCTTGCGATTTCCGGAGGAACAATTTCTTTTTCTCTGGTATATAAACGCAGACGATACTGCTGCGCCAGCACGGAAAGTAATAAAGTTCGCTCTACATTCGTCAGTTTCCTGCCAAGAAACCACTGTCTGACATAATAATCCTCCGACATATCATAGCACTCCATATGAGCGCGCATCTGTGGATAAAACGTTCTGACGGCCTCAACCACTTTATCCGACATAAAAGCCTCAAGGCGGCTTTGCCCATCCCATATAAAAGCGCTTCCTTCTATTGCCGAAGTAAAAATATCCTGAATATCTACAGGAAAGTTCTGTATATATTCATCATAGACATTCTGGGAATACAGACTGCCGACGAAAGAAATATCACTGGCAAATTTTTGTATCTCCTTTTCTGTAATAACAAGCTTCTCCGCCTGAAAAATATCTGCCGCCAACGGAAGATAATACGCATTGTTACAACCTGCCGATTTTATTGTCTCATATTCCTTTTTATCAAAATAGAAAAAATAACAATTATCATATGTAAAGGCATTTGTCTGCCATGTGCTAAACATTGGCGAATCCATCCCATATATGGCAACCTTTATCCCATATCTTCCCGCCTGCCTCACAACTGCTTCTATATAAATATGCGCCAAGATAAAATCCACCGGATTATTCTGCAAAAAATGGGAAAATCTTTCTTCCTGCGCCTCATCCTCATCAATATCCTCTGCAAATTCCGGATAATACGCCACAGTATGCCCCATTCTGTCCAGCTCGAACATCGCATTCATAGTCTGCTGTATTTTACTCGTAATAAATAAAACTTTCATATTTCTGCATTTTTCCTTTTAAAATTAATTTTCTTTTCGGTTATGTCAATATAAAACCGAAATCAGCTTATTCAACTGCTGCTCATAGGAATAACAGTTTTTCACTTTCTGATAGCCATTGATGCTGATTTTGACTCTTTCTTCTTCATGGGCCAGATAATAATCTATTTTTTCAATCATTTCTTCCGGTGTTTTAAATAGGACAATCTCCTTATCTTCTTCAAAAAGCTCCGTCATCTCTTCCTGCCAGTTTGATAATACAAACCCACCGACGCTCATGATATCAAACACACGCCGCGGAATCCCGCTCTCTATACTGCGCAGTGTCATATTCAAATTAATTTTGCTGGCATAAAATACTTTATAGGCTCCATCAACGTCCGTCTCCGGGAATCTTTTTACGCCAGGCGGAACAATTTCTTTTGCTCTTGTATATAAGCGAAACTGTGGATACGTTTCCGCCAGCAGTTCCACCATCAGCGTCCGTTCTATATTAGTCAATTTTCTACTGAAAAACCAGGCTTTCATATACTGCGCTTCCGGCAGTTTATATCCCGTTAATTCTTCAAAGACTCCCGGAAACCGTTCTTTAACTTCGTTCATCATTTCCTGTGTTAAAAGACTGCCCATTCTGTCCTGTCCATCCCATAAAAAAGCGCATTTTTCCATAATTTCGGACATCGAATCTTGAAATTTTTCAGAAAAAACCTGTACATATTCATCATAGAGATTTTCGGAATATAAACTGCCGACAAAAGAAATATCACAACCAAGGTTTCGTATTTCCTTATCTGTAATAGCTATATTTCCCCCCCGCTGAATATCCGCTGGTAAAGGCAGATAGTAAGCATTGCTGCAGCCCATATTTTCCGCCATCTGATACTCTTTTTTATCAAAATAAAAATAATAGCAGTGAGTATAGGAAAAAGCTTCTTTCCACCATGTTTCAAATGATGGCGAATCCATGGAATATACGGCAAACTTGACTCCGTATTTCTTCGTCTGTCTTGCCACTGCTCCTATATAAAAATGCGACAATACAAAATCCACCCGGTTATCACGCAGGAAATTGCCAAACTTCTCTTCATGTTCCTCATCCTGTTGAATCTCGTCATCATTTTCCGGATAACAGAATGTCTCATGCCCCATCCTGTCTAACGCCATTAATGCACTGATATTCTGCAGGCTTGCGCTTTGAATAAATAATATCTTCATTTTTCCTTTTTCCTCTTGGAACTTATCCTCATTTCGGTTACACTTATATATGTATTATTCAATATAAGAATAACACAATCACAAATCATTTGTCTATAAGGAGCAGTTTATGGAAATTTTGTTTTACCGCTATAACAGCATATGTGAGCCGGATATTTTACAGGTCTTTACCGATTTTGGCATTACCGTACATACGGAAGATATGGAAATGACGGATAAAAGCATCACGCCCGCACAGTGCGCGGCGAAAGTGACCGAGTGGATTACAGAGCATCCATTAGCCTTTGTATTCAGCATTAATTTCTTTCCGGCAATCTCCTATACCTGTAATCATTTCAAGGTTCCATATGTCTGCTGGAGTGTGGACAGTCCCGTGCCGGAGCTGTTTTCCAATGCCCTCAAAAATAAATGGAATCGGATTTTTCTCTTCGACAGGGCGCAGTATGAGTTTTTCCATCCTTATAACCCCGATAATATTTATTATCTGCCGCTTGCCACTAATGCTAAACGGATGGAGCAGGTAATTCTTTCCATGACGGAAGAAGATTTTACAAAATATGACAACGACGTCGTTTTTGTTGGTTCCCTCTATTCGGAAAAATGCCATTACGATAAGCTAAACGGACTCTCCGATTATACGAAAGGCTATGTAAACGGCTTAATCCAAGCACAGATGCGGGTATTTGGCTATAATTTTATTTATGACGCATTACCGGAGCGCGTGATAGATGAAATTGCCGCCGCCGATTCCGAATTTTATAAAGGAGAGGATGTTTTCTTAGATACCGACCGCTACCTGACTGCACATCAATATATCGGCATGAAGCTTGCCAACGTCGAACGGGAGCATATCCTCCGTGCGCTTTCAGAAAAGTTTAACGTATCGCTTTATACATACAGCGATACTGCCATGCTTCCCAAAGTACATAACAAAGGCGGCGCCAATACCCTGACGCAGATGCCTAAGATTTTCCATGCCGGTAAAATCAACCTCAATATCACCATGCGCCCGATTGAAACCGGCCTTTCCCTGCGTATCTGGGATGTGCTTGGCTGTGGCGGTTTCCTTATCAGCAACTATCAGGCGGAAATTCCGAAATATTTCGAGATTGGCAAAGATTTGGAAGTTTATGAAAGCGAGTCCGATTTAATGGCCAAAGTCGATTACTATCTGACACACGACGCAGAGCGGATGGAAATCGCCATAAGCGGATATGAAAAAGTGGCGAAATACCATACTTATGAGGTACGTCTTGCCGAGATGCTGCACATTTTATATCAAGATTTACTCTGAACCATGCTTCTCTAACAATTCAGCGTATTTTTCCAAATAATACCGCATCAGTCTGTTTAATTCCGGAACATTTTCTTTTGTCAATTCCATCTCTAATAATGCTAATATCAGCATATTCCAGCCATCCGTTCCCTCGACAACATAGGAATTATTGCGTATATTGGGAAATAATTGGAATGCTATTTTCTTAAAAAAATTCAATTCTTCTTCAGATATGGTATACCCTTTTGCAATCAGCATCCTGATACTCATCCTAAAGCCCCATCCGTAGAACATATATTCCAATTCCTTATAATACCTCTCAATCAATCCTCTTTCTTCAAAATCTTTCACGATATGCAGCCATACCTGAATATTGTCAAACTTCTTATCATCCCAACTGCTTCTCGTGGTACTGCCGGGAGACTGAAAATAGCAGTAAAGTTTTGCATATATTAAAACATGTTTCCTCTCATATACCCGAGCCGGTAATGTAAAAGAGGGTTCTTCACAAATTAAATGTTCCACAAAGCGGATATGATTGTCCTGTATGATAGGCAAACGATACAATTTATTCAAAGCTCCTAATCCGCAGTCATCAGTACAATACATCAGAAATGTCTTTTTATCCTCGTCATCCTCATCAAATTCCCTTATTTCACATTTTATTTTTTCTTCTATCCCTGTCGCAATGTCCGTTCCTTCCATATACTTATCCGGCATATCCGGATTTATTTCCGTTACTTCTTCAAATTGAAACTCCACCACATCTGCCGCATGTTTTACGGCTATGCGGTATAATATCTCCATAGCATCCAGTTTAAGCCAGTCATCTGCATCACAGAACATAAGATACTCGCCGCCGGCGTATAACACTCCGACATTCCTCGCCCCTCCCTGGCGTAAATTTTGCTCAAGCGGGATGACTATAATATTATCGGAGTATCTTTTTTCATACTCCATCATTAAGGACAGCGTAGCGCCATTGTCTGTCGAAGCATCATCCACAAGGATAATCTCTATATTTTCCAGCCCTATTGTCTGTTTCAATATAGATTCCATACACCTGTCCAAATACTCCACCGCATTATAACATGGTATCACTACGCTTATCTTTTTCATAATTTTATACTCCTTCGCTTCTTCTAAAAACAGTGCATAAAGTGCAAAAAGGAGAAGCAGTTACCATTTCCACTCCTCCATCTTATCATGGCTTATTTTTCTCACTTCAACAGATTCTGCAATGCTTCCAGTCCGTCCACATTGACCGCTTCCTGGTTGGCGTCCTGAATCTGTATATAAACTTCTTTACGGTATACAGGTACTTCTTTCGGTGCGTTAATGCCAAGCTTTACCTGTTCTCCCTTAATTTCCAGCACCGTTATTTCCACATTATTGTTAATAACAAGCGCTTCGCCTTTTTTTCTGGATAAAGCTAACATTTACTCACCCACTTTCTCTTTATTCTGATTCAGGATATCATAAATCGGGAATTTCACCTGATATTCGTCACCCTCAACAATGACCTGCGTCGCTTTTTTTTCGGCCGCGTTGATGATGATGGGGCCTTTTAAATTAACGGACATCTTCGCCAAATCCTTAGGAACCGTAACCGTCACAAGCACTAACAGTTCCTCCGTATTTAACTCACCCAAAGGTTTTAACAGTTCATCATCCACTTCCGGATTATAGTCAGGACATACAATCAACGGATCCATGACAGGCATGGCAAATGCCGGTTCCTGTAAGGATTGCAGCCAATGGATGGAATCCGAACCTTTCTCGGAATCATGCAAAAGCGCAAACTCCGTCAAATCCGGAAAACCGACAATACCCTTTGGAAATGTTATGATTCTGTCATCGTCAATCGTAATCTCACCAAATACCTTTGTTATTACATTCATAAGTTTTCCCTCTATTCTTCCCTTTTAGATATAGTTCATCAGATTTGTCTGCATAATCTTACTGGTTGCCATCAGCGCCGCCTCATACGTCAGTTCAGAACTCTTTAACTGTACGGCTACTTCCGTTACATCGACGTCCTCATTATTGCTCTGCAAATCCTTGAAAGTAGCTTTCTGGTTCATCAGTCTGTCGCTGATTAAATCCAGGCGGCTTCCTCTTGTTCCGTTATTCGTCACCGCTACGTTCGCATCATCAATGTACTTCTGGTATCTTGTAATCTGGTTTTCAAACTTCGTCTGTACATTATCCCTGATATAAGTATACGCCTTATTCATGGCTTCCAGTTGTTTCTTTAAATCCGCGTACTGCGTACTGTCTTCCGCATACTCTTTCATTTTATCTTCGATATTAGCGATTTTAGCCTCCGCATCCTGAAGCTGTTTTAAGTAGATGGTAAAATCATCTATATCTCTTTGCGCGCCATGTGTAAATACTTCGTCCGCATGGGTATTTACCTGAATGGTCTGATTGAAACCTACGTTATAGTAAATATCCTGGTCTCTGCCGTCAGCGTTATACTCGATGGCGTTTCTCATGATGGCATCGACGTCCGCCTGCGCCGCGTCAACATCCGCCTGCGCCGTATCGATAGCGCCCTGCCATGTTGCAATCTGCGTCCTTAAATTATCCACTTGTGCCTGCGCCGCCGCTATAGCGCCCGCATTTGTCGCCAGTCTCAAATCTCTCTTGGCTTTCTCCAAGTCTTTCTGCGCCTGTTCTATCTTTGGCTCATTTTCCTGCTTTGCAATCGCCAGTGTATTCTGTGCCTGCTGCAAAACCGCCTGCTTATCCGACAGGGTCATGGCCGCGTCCGCATGCTGCGCATCCGTTGCCACACATCTAAAATAATGAACAGGATTGATGTCGCCTGTCTGCCAGTTGCTCTTCGCATATTTCACGGAAATTCCCGAATTTTCTTTTAATTTGCTATAATAATCTTCATTGAAGACAATCTCACCGCTTTCCGCTACATAGGCAAGACCTGTCTCGCTGCCATCGGCAAGCGCCTTATAAGCCGATTCCGCATCCGCATAGGCCGTTACCGTCATCGGATTGCCGTCTTTATCGGTAATCTGGAATACATCATCTATCGGATTCGGCGTAGCGGTATTATTCACAGGATAAGTAATGGCATTGCCGCCCGCATCCGTTGTCTTTAAGTTCAAATTATCATAAGACAAACGATAGCGGTACAATTTGGTGTTGGTTACATCCAGTTCCGTTCCCTCTGCAGCTCCTGTAGTGGTATTGGTCGTAATTTTAGACCAATCCGTATAGCTTACGCTTAAAATATCATGATAACCCATGCTTTCCTGAATAACATAAGTTTTCAGATTCTCCGGGTCTTTTGTAAACTCTTTAATATCCTCTTCCCGGAAAGTAATCGGCGTATCGGTTCTAAAACCGGAGAAAACATATCTTCCCGCATAGTCCACGTTACCGCTTGCATAAAACTCATTTGTCAAAGACTTCATCTGTGTCACAAGAATTTCCAAATCTTCCGCCGTATAGGACTTCTGGGAAGCTTCCGTTACCTGCTCGTACAGATTCTTCAATACGCTGCCCACCGTATCAAGGGCGTCTCCCGTAATACTCAGCCAGCTGTCTGCATCCGGCGCGTTTTTATCATAATACTGCGTTACGGTCGTAACATTCGTACGCAGACGAAGCGCTCTGATTGCCACAACCGGGTCGTCGGACGGTCTCGTAATCTTACTCTGATTCGTCATCTGGTTGCTCAACTTATCTTCCAGAATCTTATTCTGGTTGATATTATACAGCGAATTGTTCCGCATGATTTTATTCGTCATTCTCATAGTCGTGTCACACCTTTCTTAAACTCCAGTATCTAAAATTAGCTTATCATAAATTTCCGTCAAAACCGAAATCATCTTGGATGCCAGTGTATAAGAGTTCTGGTATTTTACAAGACTTACCGCCTCTTCGTCCTCATCAACGCCGGAGATTGAGATTCTCTGGTTATCGATGCTCGTCTCCAGGCTTAAATATGTCGTGTAGAATGTTTCGGCATTTTCCGCGCTGAGAGCCGCGTCGTCCAGAACGCATTCCAGAAATCCGCCTGCATCCCTTCCACGGAAAGAGAACTGGTTGGTATCGGACTGCATGGAAATTACTTTCTTCACCTGGTCGCATTCCTCAACGCCGTTGGTCGGGTCGCCTCTTGTTCCTAAAAGGGAAGCGTCCTTAATTAATTCCTCGACAATAGCAACGTTGCCTGCCGTCATATAGTAATAGCCTTTGCCGTTTCTCCTGGAATCATTCAGTTCCGCTTCTTTATACTGTCCGACGCCGGTTGCATAGTTACCTGTCATAATAATGCCCGCATCATCTCCGGCTGCCGTTACGCCATCCGTGAAGATGCCGTTAAGAGCCTTGGAGAAATCACGCAGCCATTCGTTCATCTGCTTCATATAGTAAGGAACGCCCTGATATTTTACTTCCGCGCCGATGGAAACGTCTCTTCCCTCTTTGCCGGGCAATAACGGCTGGTCGCTCTTCACATTATCGATTGTAAAGGTATAATTGCCGTCTCCGTCATAAGTCCAATCGGTATAGTAATAAATCTGGCTGCCGATATTGATTTTTCCGCCGGTATCGGACAAATTACATTTACTCATATTATTCAAATGAAGCGCTGTCGTGCTGACCGTTATCGTCGTTGTTTCTTTATGATAATAGAGGCCTTCCATGGTACCGTTGAAATATTCTCCGTTATTACCGTCGCGCATCTGAACCAGTCCGCGCAGTTCGCCGCCCATTGACTCATTGTAAAGGCCAAATTCGATGCCGTCCGTCCACGCGATATCATAAAGTCCGTCAACATCCGACTGATTGACTTTCTCTTCTTTCGTCCTTGCAACGCATTCCAACTGCCTGTAATCATCCTGGTCTACCAAAATCTGGTCTCCCGCAATTCTGACAATACATCTGTACGCGCCGGATTCTCTTCCATCCTGGTCTAAAATCGGCGTTTCCTGCACTTTAATATTCACAATGCCCGAAAGCTGGTCTAACATCACGTCTCTTTTATCACGAAGCTCATTTGCCACCACGCCCGTCAGCTCGATAACGCTAATCTGCTTATTGACGCTG
The DNA here is from genome assembly GCA_023666125.1 of Bacillus sp. (in: firmicutes). Lineage (GTDB taxonomy): Bacteria > Bacillota > Clostridia > Lachnospirales > Lachnospiraceae > UBA3282. The sequence goes on from JAMPCN010000082.1 coordinate 13,500, forward strand.
GCCAATTCCTGCGCCAGAGAGTTGATGGTGTCAACGCGCATCTTAATTTCGTCGTTGACGTCGGACTGTAAATTCTGCATATTGCCGTACATATTATTAAAGTAGTCCGTCATGCTCTTTACGCTGGAAACATACTGCGCTTTTGTGGAAGTGGAGCTGGCGTTTTTCGTAATCTCTTCCAGCGCGTTTGACATCTGGTTGAAAATCGTCTTAAAACCTGTCACATTATTATCCGTCAGGTAATTTTCTATGGTACGCATATAATATGCTTTCACGTCATATTCGCCAAGACGCGTCTCGTTCTCACGATATTTATTATCATAAAAATTATCGCGGATACGCTCGATGGCAATCGTTTCAACGCCTGCGCCCGCACAGCCATATGCTGCAAAAACACGGAGCGCATTAGCTGCCTCTGTGATAACAGTCTGACGGCTGTAGCCTTCCGTACTGGCATTGCTGATATTATTACCGGTCGTATTGAGCGCCGCATTTGCTGCCCGCAGTCCCGAAGATGCTATTGTTAATCCAAAAAATGTTGACGGCATAACTCTACCTCCCGTTATCCTTTCTCTATCTGCCTAATGTTGTAATAATGTGTTCCAGCATTTCGCTGATAACGTTAATATATCGGCTGGAAGCATTGTAGGCATTCTGAAACATAATCATATTTGTCAACTCTTCATCCGAAGAAACGCCAACTACCTGCTCTCTGGCGTTGCACAGGGAATCGGTTGTAAGCGTCTGGCTTTCCATAACGTCTCCGAATACGGCTCCGGAGTTTGCCACCTGCGATACCAGATTCTTATAATAATCAGTGAAGCAGACCGGCGTCTGTACATTCGGATTCAATGTATAAATCGTCTCCTGAAAAGCAGTTTTCAACTTCTCCATCGTCGCATTGTCCTCCGAGCTGTCCGTCAGCCTGAATGACAATAAGGAAGGATTCTGGCGAAGTTCCATATTAATCGTCACATTGCCTACGCTCCATCCGGCGTCCACCACCGTTCCATCCGGCAATGTATACGTCTCGCCGTCGTCTACGATTTTTTCAAACAACTGATATGGATTGCCGTTTGCATCCCGTAAATACATGGACTCGGGATAGGTCGCTCTCTCCAAATCGGCCGCGTCGCTTAAAATTCCGTTAATTTTAGTAACGACCGCATTAATCAACTGGTCAAATTCCGCCTGGATATTCATAATGATGGACTGTGAAATATGTCTGTCATACCAGCCCTCTTCATATTCGTTTTCATTATTGATATCTTTTATTTCCTGCGCTGTCGCGCGATGGTCGCCTCTTGCCAGCACCGTACTCTTTAAAGAGCCGATATCCGTATTCAAATCGGAAGATATCGTTCTGGTAAGGTCAAATACCTGACAGGAAACCAGTTCTTCTTTCGGCAGATACTTATTGCCATATTCATCATAGCTGTAATGCGCCAGCATCTTCCAGTACGGCGTATAAAAACCGGTAAGCGGGTCGGTATAAAGCAGCATCTCGTTGACAAGTCCGCCTTTTACCAAATCCACGCCCTCCAACTTCACGCTGACATATCCCGAGATATCTTCACTATAGGAAATGGATGCCAACTGGGAAAGCTGATCTAAGAGATAATTTCTCTGGTCTCTTAAGTCATTGGCATGTTCCACGCCGCCCTCCACTCTGGCAATCTGTTTATTTAATGCTTCTATCTGCTGTGCGTACTGGTTGATGGTATCAACATCTTCCGCCACCGTTTTATTCATATTGTCCTGATATTCGCATAGACTGTTATAAACAGCCTGCGCTTTCGTAATAAATTCATAGGAACGCGTTACGAATAAATTCTGATTTACCGACGCCGTAGGGTCTTTGCTCAACTCCTCTACAGCCGTCCACAAATCAGTAACCGCTATGGAAAAAGCATGGCCGTCATAAGATTCTCCTATGATGTCCTCAATCTCTTCCATCGCATTATAAGAAACCTCGTAAAAAGCGCTTCTGCCCGATTCACGACGGTAATTTTTGTCCAAAAAATAATCTCTTACTTGTCTTGTTTGGGAATAAGTGACGCCCAGACCTAACTGCTGCCAACTGGTAGACTGGCTTTTGTTAATCGTAATATAACTTTTCGTAGCCTGTGCTACCTGCTGTCTCGTATAACCAAGAGTGTCCAGGTTTGACATATTATGCGCTGTCGTATTGAGCGCATTATTTGAAGTTTGTAATCCCGATACGCCTAAATAGAGGCTTCCCATTAATGACATAACGTTA
>JAMPCN010000083.1 GCA_023666125.1 Bacillus sp. (in: firmicutes)
TCACATGTTCAAACGCCACCTCTCCGGTAATTTCCGACATTTCCTCCACGCCCTCTTCATCCGCGATTGCCGGAGGCGTATCGAGTATTTCAAAGATTCTTTCCGCACCCGCAATATTCGTCACAAGCTGATTATAAAAATTGCTGATATTCTGAATCGGATGCCAGAACATATTCAAATAACTGCTAAAAGCAATGAATGTTCCCAGCGATACCTTATCGACTCCCAGTATAACAATTCCCGTAAAATAAAGCAAAATACAGCCCAATCCCCATGAAAAATCAATCACGGAACCGAACGCGTCGCTGATTCTGACCGCATCCAAAAACGAACCTCTATGCTCCCCGACCAGATTATCGAACGTCTCCCTTGTCTCCTCCTGTGCATGGAAACTCTGGATAATCCGGATGCCCGCCATATCCTCATGCACAAAAGCGTTCAAGTTCGCCGATTTTTTCCGAAAAAGCTGCCAGCGCGGATGCGCCTTTAGTTCAATTCCCACCATTGCCGCCGCCATAAAAGGAATCGTCAGCATCGAGGCAAGCGCAAGGCGCGGATTTTTATAAATCATAATCACTACAACCGCAATCACGGTAAAGCCGTCCGGTATCAGCGTCGTCACGCAGTTGGACAGCACATCCTTCAGGGAATTGATATCGCCTATAATCCGGGAGAGAATCTTTCCCGTCGGCCTGCTGTCAAAAAACTGAAAATCCAGTTTCTGAATATGGGTATACAATTCCTGCCTGATGGTTAAAAGAATGTTATTACATACTTTCGCCATAATATACATCCGCAGTTTTATCATAAAAACAAGCAATAAATTTAACGCCAGCGCCACAAGCAGCAGACGGTATAATCCCACCGTATCGCCGGTTGCGATATGGTCATCAATCGCCGACTCCATAATAAGCGGATTGATAAGACTGATAATAACGCCGTAGCCCATCATCAAAAGCACCAGCACAATCTTCCACTTATAGGCGAACAGATAGGCAAAGAGCCTTTTTAACGTCTGTATCTTACTGCGCTCTATGCTTGTTTCATCATCTTTATATGAATTGACCGACATAGTCTACGCCTCCTTTGCTTCCAATATCCCGCCGTACTGGGCAAGATATGTCTCATAATACAAACCTTTTTCGGCAAGCAGGCTCTCATGCGTTCCCCGTTCCGCGATACCGCCGTCCTGCAATACCAGAATTTCATCCGCGTTCCGCACTGCACTGATACGATGGGCAATGATAATCTTCGTGGTATCGTGCAGTTTTTCCAGCGTTTCCTGAATCAAATGCTCCGTTTCCATATCCAGCGCGGAAGTGGAGTCGTCCATTACCAGAATCGGGTCTTTTTTGGAAAGCGCCCTTGCGATACTGATTCTCTGCTTCTGCCCGCCGGAGAGTCCAACGCCTCTTTCGCCTATCACCGTATCGTATTTTCTTTCCATCCGCTCAATAAACTCGCTTGCCTGCGCATCCGTAGAGGCTTTGCGCACCACATTAAAATCCGTCGTACTCTTCTTGCCGAGCTTGATATTTTCGTTAATCGTATCAGAAAACAGAAAGACATCCTGCATTACATAACTGATATTAGTTCTAAGCTGCTCTAACGAAAGCTGCCTGATATCCACATCATCTATAGATATATTTCCGCCCGTCGCATCATACATACGCTGTAAAAGCTGCACAATAGAAGTTTTTCCGGCTCCCGTCGTTCCCATGATGCCAAGCGTCTTTCCCGGTTCCAGCGTAAATGAAATATCATGCAGAATTTCATACATATCCGCCTTGTGGAAACTGACATGGTCAAAACAGATTTTTCCCTCTATCTTTTCCAATACAACCGGATTTTCCACCTCCGTAATGCTTGGGCTTTCCTGATAGATTCTGCGAATCTTCTTATTGGATGCTACGGCGGAAGAAAAGCTGTTTGTCAACCAGCCTAACATCTCCATCGGCCATACGATATTCGTGGAATATTCCACAAACGCCGTCATTTCGCCAAGCGTCATCTCTTTCCCGATGACAAATTTTCCGCCGACCAATATAGTCAATAACGGCAGCGCCTTGGATATCACCGAAAAGTATGGGTAATATTTTACAAAAACCTTTGACTGCTTCATATTTAAGTCGTAGTATCTCTGGTTATGAGATAAAAACTTGCCAATTTCAAACTTCTCTCTGGCAAATGCCTTAACCGTCCGCACCCCCGCCAGGTTTTCTTCCGCCACCGTATTGAGTACCGCATTTTCCTCGCTGATTTCCTCATAGACGCCGCCTAACTTTTGTTCCATAATAAGCGCGATAGCGCCGCAAAAAATCATGGACAGTGTCGGAATTAACGCCAGTTTCCAGTTCAGCATATACATACTTGCCAAAATGATGCTGGTATGATAGATGACTTCAATAATTAACATCCCGACATATCCAAGCGCATCCCAGATATGGTCTATATCCTCTTTTACACGCGCCATCAGTTCTCCGGTATTGGTTTTGTCAAAAAAATCCGCGCTCAAAGACTGAATATGTACAAACAAATCCTTACGCATCTGCGCCGCAATTTTAGACGACGTACTGTCGAATGTATATTCTTTGACATATTGAAACACACTTCTGCCTATGCCGATTCCCAGAAAACCGAGCAAAAGATATTTTAATTTGGCAATATCCCCGCCGACAATGACGTCATCAACGACCAATTTAGTCAATCTCGGCGACATCATATCCAGCGTAACCGCAATGAAAATAGCCGCTACCGCCAATAGATATGGCGCCTTATTCTCCCATATATAAGTTGATATTTTCTTCATAATATTGATAAAACCCCCTCACCGACCGTCCTCCGTAATCTATTCACGCAAAAACAGCCACGGTGAAATTACCGTGGCTGCTTACATAACGCGTTTCACTGATATAACCATACGCCGGTCACTATCAATGTTTCCTATATACGGAGGTAATCTCATGTCCTGTTGCTCTGTGTTTTGTTTTTCTGTCTTTTTTACTGTCAAAATTTACATGTGTAAACATTTCTTTTACCTCCTTTCCTTATTTTTCATTTTCTGCGATTACGCTATATAACGTACTTGCTATCATACGTTATTATCAGAGAAAAGTCAACTACTCTTTTGATAAAATTTCTATCTTTCCATCTTCCAGAAGTATGCGCTGTATGGCGGCAGTTCGCTTCCGCCCCCGAAATCATGCTCCTTACCGCTTATTAAATCGACCGCCATGCCGCAGCCCGCGTCGAAATGCGCCGTATAGCTTTCACTGTCCGCATTGATTGCCACCAGCACACGCTCATCATCCGTTTTTCTCTCGAAGATACACTGTTTATTCGTCAATACCACGGAACGGAACGCTCCATAATTTAAGGCATGGGAATTTTTCTTTGCCTCGGCAAGCGCGCTAATCCAATCACACAAATCCGTCCACTCCGGCTTCTCAAAGCAGGCGCGCAGCGCGGGGTCTCCCTCGCTCTTATTTGCTTTTGCCCCCCACTCGCTTCCGTAATATACGCAGGGGATGCCCGGCATACCAAAGCAGAGCGCGTAAATAAGCGGCAGATGTTTTTCATTCGTCAAATTACTTGCAATCCTCGTCACATCATGGTTGTCCACAAAGGAAAGTAAATGTTTTCCCCTATATAAAGTCCAGTTTTCCGGCCCGAACTGCCGTAAGAGCGAATGAATAATTTCAAACAGGTTCATGCTGTTAAAGCTGGAAAACAGCCCCTTATAGCATTCATAATTCGTAACGGAATGAAGCATGGCGTCGTTCATCCACTGATTGTAATCACCGTGCAGCGTCTCGCCCAACAAATAAAAATCAGGCTTTAAACCGTCGCAGAAACTCCGCAGTCTGCGCAGAAAATCATGGTCGAGACAGTAAGCGACGTCGAGGCGCAGCCCGTCGATGTCAAATTCCTCCACCCATCCTTTGATACTTTCAAAAATATGATTGATAACGTCCTCATGGCGCAGGTTAAGCTTCACCAAATCATAGTTGCCCTCCCAGCCCTCATACCACAGACCGTCGTTATAATTGGAATTGCCGTCGAAACTGATATGGAACCAGTCCTTGTAAGGCGAATCCCATCTTTTCTCCAACACATCCTGAAACGCCCAGAATCCTCTGCCTACATGATTAAAGACGCCGTCTAAAATCACCTTAATCCCGTTTTCATGCAGATTTTTACATACTTTCGCAAAATCCTCGTTCGTTCCCAGACGACAGTCGATTTTATGATAGTCCCTCGTATTATAACCGTGCGTATCGGATTCAAACACCGGCGAAAAATAAATCGCATTAACACCCAGCTTCTTCATATGCGGAATCCAGTCGTTCACCTTTTCTATTCTGGACTCCAATACACCGTCGTTTTCAAACGGCGCGCCGCAAAATCCCAATGGATATATCTGATAAAAAACACTTTCATATGCCCACATTTGCTTTCCCTCTCTTTTATCTCTATCTGTCTTTTTGCTTTTATTTGTCTTTTTACCAAAGACCTCACTTATCATATCATAAAAACGCCGGTTTCGCAATGCGGCGATTTAATGATGTTGATAGAGTTTGTATTCCTCGTTTTCCATATAAAGAGCATAATCCTCTGCCATTTTGTCCTTTACCGTCTCATTTTCTATCATTGCGCTTTTTTTCGTCACAATCCATTTAGGCGGGGCAGTCTCTAACATTTCTCCTACTTCCGCCGCAATCTGCGGGGAAAGAGTCATATAATGCTCCTGCCATCCGCAGTATCTATGATATGGTATAATATCCGCAATCGTATACCACCGCAAAGCTATCTCATATCCCCATACGCTGTTTTGTTCCGCCTCCGGAATGCACTCTGCCGTCTCCATCACATTACGGTACGCCGTATCATCCCCTGCCTGCTTCAAAATGGAAACGCCTGCTCCCGCCATCTTATAGCACGGATAGGCAAAACACACGATAACGGCCGCTGCCGCCAGATATCCTCTCTTTTTATCAATGCCATTCCCCTGTCCTGCCCGCGTATCCTGCCATTTTTTTGCAAGACTCCATACGCCAAACATCATTCCCGGAATCACCATCATATAATCATGCAGCGTGCTGTTACCCATCCCCAGAGTCACCATCATCCCGGCCGTATTCCACAGTACCAGCATCCAAAGTTTCATATTATCCTCTCCGGTCAACACAAATACCATAAGCGGTAACAGCAGCGTTACTAAAAAGATGCCGCCCGCTCCTATCCGGAAGCCCTCCGTACCGTATATATAGCCAAATACGAAAACGCATTGCAGCATATCGCCTAGTTCCCCATAATATCCAAAGTAAAGCGCGGGAATAAGAAACGCCGCAGCCAGACCCAAAAGAAACGCCGCAGCATTCCATAACAGGTTTTTCCACTCTTTATTTTTTATAAGATAACAGGAGATAGTTAAAACAATGGCGCATATCATAACCGCATTCGTGATTCTGATAAGCGCGATAACGCCAAAGCAGACGCCATATACGAAACCAAAAACAGGTCTGTGCGTCTTCTTCTCTCCCATAATAAAATCCAACGAAAGATAAACGGATAAAAAGATAAAAGGCAGGCTCCATTCTTCCGTCAGATTCCCCCCCTCGATTGTAGAGGCAAGCGCCACATAAAGCGGCAGAACCGTTATCAGACTTTTCAGGATGCCGCTGCCGCCAAAATACCGCCTGTAAATGCGGCTGCATAAAAATAACACGCAGCACAGGCTGACACACTGTAACAAAAAAATGCCCGTCCTCCCGCGCCAAAGAAGCTGGGCCGCATATTCAATGAAAAAAAGCCACGGCCCTTTCATATCATAAAAATCCCGGTATGGCAGATACCCCTTTGTCATACCGTTTCCCACAAGCTGGAAAAAAGCCGAATCCCATCCGTAGGAATACGGAAACAACGGACTTGTCATATAAGAAAAATACAAGAGAAATAAAACGCCGCTTATCCATAGAAGCGCCATTTCCCATATCACCTGTTTTTTTATGTCTTTTATAGTCAATTTTTTCATCATAATTACTACGCCTTTTTCTCAAGCCACTGCGATAATGTCTCGCCGGGAATCACAATTTTCTGCTCCATCGCTAGTGTATCACACTTTCCGGCGGCTTGCCAATAAAATCCACAGAAACCTTTATTGACTCAAACAGTTTTTTTCATTTTCAAAATCAAAATTGACCGACTTATCCACAGGATTTATGACGGTTTCGTTTCAAAAACAGGTGAAATGAAAGAAGAAATCCCCAATTTCCACAGAGTTATCCACATTGACACTCGTGTCATAGATTTATGACTCTCTTTCCATAGTGTGACAATTTTCTCCATAATGACAAAATTTTCTAATATATTTTTTTAGATTCTATACAAAAATTGTCTGATTATAGTATAATTAAGTAACACTCATTATGAAAAGAAAGGACATAACATAATATGATAAAGATAGGTTCCCACGTCAGCATGAGCGGTAAAGAAATGCTGCTTGCCTCCGCCAAAGAAGCAGTCTCTTACGGAGCCAATACATTTATGGTTTATACAGGCGCGCCGCAGAATACGAAAAGGAAAGATATCCGTGAATTGCAGATAGACTCCGCATGGGAATACATGAAAACACATCAAATTCAGGATTTTGTCGTACACGCTCCCTATATTATCAATCTGGCGAATACCCTCAATCCTGAAACCTATAAACTTGCCACAGACTTTCTTACCATGGAAATTGAACGGACAATCGCCATGGGCAGTCATGTCCTGATTCTGCATCCCGGTTCCCATGTAGGCGCCGGTGTGGAGGCCGGTATTGACCGAATCGCCCAAGGATTAAATGAAGTCCTCAACGCTGACTCCTGCTATATTGCACTGGAAACAATGGCCGGAAAAGGTTCCGAAATCGGACGAAGTTTTGAAGAACTTGCCGCCATTTATGATAAGGTAAAGCGAAATGACAAACTGCGCGTCTGTCTGGATTTATGCCATTTAAACGATGCCGGATATGATGTAAAAAATGATTTTGACGGTGTGATTGACCGATTTGATAAGTTGATTGGAAAACAGAACATAGCGGTCATTCATATCAATGACAGCAAAAATGCCCTCGGCGCAGGCAAAGACCGCCATGCCAATATCGGGCAGGGAACCATCGGACTAAAAGCCATCCGCTATGTCGTACACCACCCGGATTTTCTGCATCTGCCAAAAATTCTGGAAACGCCATACATTCCCTCACCGGAAAATCCGGATAAAAAAACCGCTCCCTACAAAGAAGAAATCCAATTATTATTATAAAAAACACATCCCCGCGATGTTTGTGTCGGACGTTACAAACGTCCGCTCAAACTCGCAGTTGAAAAATCAGGGATTTTTCAACTTATCCCAGAACTTTTTTACTCTGGCGGCAATCTGCCTCATTGTAACGACCTCGTAATTTCTCCATTCCCTTGGGAAAAGTCTTTGGTAAGCGGGATTTAAAAACCGCTCGTCCAGCAATACGACAATGCCGACGTCATCCATTGTCCTGATTACGCGCCCTGCCGCCTGCAAAACTTTATTCATACCCGGATACCGATAGGCATAGTCAAAACCGTTTTCTCCCCAGCCATCAAAGTATTTTTTTAAAATTTCCCTTTCATTACACACCTGCGGCAAACCGGTTCCGACGATAATCGCCCCAATCAGACTATCGTTTTTTAAGTCGATGCCCTCACTGAAAATACCTCCCATCACGCAGAATCCAAGCAGGATTTTTTCTTCCTCCACTTCGATATCCATATGAATCACGCTCTCTAAATTACAATCCTCATTCCCCGTGAAACGGCTTAAAAATTCCTCTCTGGAGCGTTCGTTCATATAATCTTCCTGCACAATACATTCTATCTGCTCGTCTGCAAAATGCGCCGTGAAGCTCTCATATACATTCTTTAAAAAGGCATGCGACGGGAAAAAGACCATATAATTCCCATGCCTGTTCTTTACCGACTCATAGATATAGGAAGCAATATGATAATATTCCATCTCGCTGCGTCTCGTATATTTACTTGTCACATCACTCCCGATATAAAGCCCTCTCTTATCCGGTCTGAAAACAGACTTCGCATATACTTCATAGTCTCCCTCTTCCGCACCAAGCAATGTCTTATAATACTGAATCGGTAAAAGCGTCGCGGAAAATAAAATCGTACTCCGCCCCCGCATCATACATTCCTTTAAGTTATTCGCAGGATTGACACAGAATAACTTCACCGAAAAGCCGCCATCATCATCCATTTGCGTATATGTCACATAATTATCGTCCACCAAATCATAAATGCCTAAAAAATGTGAGACCTCAAAATAAAATTCCAGAATATCCTGACGCACCGGGCTTGTCTCATGTTCTTCCAGATAGTCCCCCATTCCGTTACTTAAACGATTAAGTGTCATTATGAAAGAAAAAATATTATCTTCTATTTTATAATCGCTGCATTCCCTCTTTAAAGAAAGCAGTTCCTTATTGCATTTTTCAAGCTGCTTTTCCAGCCTCGGGGAATATCCTTTCACCGTCTTTTTTAACCGTAAAAAATCTTCCTTGCGTAAAACGGCGCTGTACATCTGTCTGCCGCGCTCCACCAGATTGTGCGCCTCGTCGATTAAAAACAGGTATTCTCCCCTGCTTCCCTCCGCAAAAAAGCGGCGCAGATACACATGCGGGTCAAAAACATAGTTATAGTCGCATATAACGGCGTCGGAAAACAGACTCATATCCAGACACATCTCAAACGGACACACCTGATATTTTTTTGCATATTCTTCTATCTTTTCCCTGTGAAAGCTGTCCTCGCTTGTCAAAAGCGCATACATGGCCTCATTGATTCTATCATAATGGCCTTTGGCATAAGGACAAGCCTCCGGATTACATTCCATTTCCTCCAAGAAGCAGATTTTTTCTTTTGCCGTCAAAACAACCGTCTTAAACTGTAAGCCCTTATTTCGCAATAACTGAAATGTATCTTCCGCAACCGTTCTGGTAATCGTCTTAGCCGTCAGATAGAAAATCTTTTCCCCGATTCCCTCTCCCATAGCTTTTACCGCCGGAAACACCGTGGAAATTGTCTTGCCGACGCCGGTCGGCGCTTCGATAAAAAGTTTTCTCTTATGATAAATGGTCTGATAGACATAGGAAGCCAGCTCTTTCTGCCCCTCCCTATAGGGAAAAGGAAAAGAGAGTTCCTTAATCGACGTCTGTCTTAACCCCTGCCATGCAAAGCTGTAGTCCGCCCATTTCCGATACTGTTCCATCACTTCCTCAAACCACTCTTTTAACTGCGCAAAGGTATACTCATAATGAAAATACCGGATGGCGTCCTGGCTGATATCCGTAATATTATCGGCGTCAAGCTGACAATATGTCATTCTGATACGAATCGAACGGAGGCGGTTTTGCAGGGCAAATATATAGGCATAGCATTTCGCCTGCGCCAAATGAACTTCCACAGCCTGTTTCATCTTTGCAATATCACGGTAGGTTCCCTTGATTTCATCGATGGTGACCGTGACATTATCCGCACTTTCCAGCGGAATCTTCGTATCGGTAAGTTCCGGTACCACGCTTACATCCCCATACGGCTCTATAATAATGCCGTCGGCGCGCCCCTCGATGACAATATCATATTCATCGGTCGGATAAACAAGCCGCAGCGCGACTTCCGCATGGTATTCCGCTCCCATCCGCCTCTGAATCATACGGTGAATGCGCCCCCCCTCCTGCATGGCATCCGGCACCGAAGTTTTACGGTTATCGATGTCTCCGCAGCGCAATATAAATTCCACCAGATTTCTGACCGAAACCCGAATCTCCATCCTTTCTTTTTCCTTTCCGCCGTTTCTTTCCGTTACTTTTTCCATTGTTTCTTTCCGATACTTTTTTGTCGTTTCCTCTATGTCCATTATAACAAAAAACTCCCCGTCAGGACACTATAATCCTGTACAGGGAGTCTATGAAGTATTTTTATTTTCGCCACTAACAAGCTACGGCAAATTTGGTAAGATATTTTTCAAAATCAGCATCATAACCATTGCAGGAAACTGTCAATATCTGGTCGAAGTTCAAACCCAACACTCCAATGATGGATTTGGCATCTACTATGAAGCTGTTATAGGAAATATCCACGTCAAACATGCACTTTGCGGCTGCCGCTACAAATTCTTTTACTTCATCTGGTCTTAGCTTAATTCTGTGCTGCATCATCATAAACACCCTCCTTTTCATTATATGATTATGAGCAAACCGGAAATCGCTTTCCCTTTTCCTTTATGGCTGTTATTATACTCCAATCTTTTCATTTGTAAATAGTGAATTATTGCATCTACAATAGACACAATTTCCGTGTTTTTTACATTTTTGACAACTCTTAACGGCTTTTTTTGTTTTCTTTGTTCATTCTGCTTATTATCACTTTTCTTCTTCCCCGTCAAAGAATGCAATTTTCTCACTTTTTACTAAATTCCACCATGTATTCTTGGAAGCGTAAAGGCAGCATCTGCTGCTGTAATTTCAGATTTTTACGCTCTTTAATCGCAATGGTATGGCAAAACATGGTAAAAAGTTCCTGGTATTCTTCTTCCTTATCTGACATCCGGAGTCCATCCCTTACCTTTTCTTCCTGTCCGGATACCAGATACCAGTCTTTCCTTGCCGGATGTACGCCATATAAATTTCTCTTTTCATCGTAGATAACAAAATTTTCCAAAGGAAGCCTGTCCGTAAAATGCGGCATCAGGAAAGAAACAATATTGCATTTAGGTCCTATCCCGGCATACAAAATGCCCTGCTGTAATTCTTCAAACCTGAGAAACTCCATCATTCTGTGAATCTCATTGCCTGCGCTCCTCGCCAGTTGAAACAGCGTATTCACATAAGGATTTGCCATATTTTCCAATACTCTTTTGCCGCTTCCGTGCGTGATGCCGTCAACGACAGTTTTATAAACCGCCTGCGCCTTTTGTTCATCTTCCGTTGCCAATGCGCGACAGATACTCATGTAAACATCCGCGCCTAACCGTCTTTGTATCGTCTCCGCTACTTTCCTAGTCTTGACAGAATCCGGCTGTATATACATATCATGCGCAAATAACCTGTAATTTTCTTCCTCGCCAATTTGCAGATGGATATGCTCATGCCCTTTTTTCAAGGCATAAGCGTCATAAATCCCCGTAAAAACACCCTCTATGGAATCTTCGCAAATCATGTATATCTCTTCCATATTTAATCTCCATTTCCGGAAAACAGCGACATCTGCTCATATTGTATGCCATCTGTGGAAAAGAGCTGCCTTTCTTTCCTGCCGGTAAGCATCTGGTATGTTAAATTTCTAACGATATAATTTTCCTCTATTTTGGTTGGATACATCATTTTTCCATTACAGGTGATAAAATATAAAGCCCGTTTGAGTACCACGCCTATTTTCTTCAAATCCTCAAAGGTCAATCTGCCAAAACGCCTTGCCCTAACAATCCGCTGCGCGCTTTTAACGCCAATGCCGGGAATCCTTAGTAACAGCTTATAATCTGCGCGGTTGATTTCCACCGGAAACAGCTCCAGATGCCTGACAGCCCAGTCCGCTTTCGGGTCTATCATCATGTTAAAATTAGGTCTATCCTCGGTCAGCAGTTCATCTACCGTAAAATCATAAAACCGCAGCAGCCAGTCCGCCTGATACAGCCTATGTTCCCTAAGAAGCGGCGGCCCGCCGGGCAGCGCCGGTAAATCCTTATCCTCATTGACATTGACAAATGCGGAATAATAAACCCTTTTTAGGGCAAAGTTCTGATACAGGCTCTCCGCTACCGCCATAATCTGATAGTCGCTCTCCGGCGTCGCGCCGACAATCATCTGCGTGGACTGCCCCGCTTCGCAAAAGTGTGGCGCATGGTGATACAAAACCAACTCGTCACGATTCTGTGAGATACCGTTTTGAATCTGCCGCATCGGACGTAAAATAGTCTTCCTATGCTTATTCGGCGCCAGCTTTTGCAAACTCTCCGCCGTCGGAAGTTCTAAATTTACACTCATCCTGTCCGCCAAAAATCCCGCCTTTTCTATCAGGACGGGGTCTGCGCCCGGAATCGCCTTGACATGGATATATCCCTGAAAATGATACACCGTACGCAGCTTGTAAAGCGTCCGGCAAATCAATTCCATCGTATAATCAGGACTGTATAAAATACCGGAACTTAAAAATAATCCTTCTATATAATTGCGCCTGTAAAACTCCATTGTCAGCTCGCAGACTTCATGCGGCGTAAAAGAAGCCCGCGGCACATCATTGGACTTCCTGTTCATACAGTATTTGCAGTCAAAAATACATTCATTCGTAAATAAAATCTTCAAAAGAGAAATACATCGCCCGTCCGCCGCAAAGCTATGGCAAAGCCCCGCCGCCACGGTATTGCCGATTCCCTTTCCATCCCCTTTCCGCGATGAACCGCTGGAACTACAGGAAACATCGTACTTCGCAGCGTCGGCGAGAATATGCAGTTTATCCATAATGGACATATCCGGAGCGATTCTTACTTCCATGTGAGATTCCTTTCAAAATTATGTAGAACGTACGTTCTTATTTCTTGTATTTTAACATACCTATTCCTTACACGCAAGACCTTTTTTAGAACATTTGTTCTATTTTATTAAAATGTAAACAAACATCTTTTATTGGCGTAAGAAATATGGCATAATATAATACAAGAACAACATATTTATAGAATCAATATAATGGAAAAGAGGACTTTATGAAAAATTTAATGATTCCCGACAATTACCAATCCGCGCTGAATCTTCACGATACGCAGATTGGCATCAAGACAGTCAAGGACTTTTTTCAGGATTTACTGGCAAAACGCCTGAATCTTTTACGCGTTTCCGCACCGTTATTCGTTGACCCGCACTCCGGCTTAAACGACAACTTAAACGGCGTGGAGCGTCCGGTTATCTTCGGCATTAAGGAACAGAACGACGCCGAGGCGGAAATTGTACATTCCCTTGCAAAATGGAAACGATTTGCCCTTCAAAAATATGGATTTTCCTATGGAGAGGGTCTGTATACGGATATGAGCGCCATCCGCCGCGACGAAAATACCGACAATATCCATTCCATTTACGTAGATCAGTGGGATTGGGAAAAAATCATTTCCAAAGAAGAGCGAACCATTGACTTTTTACAGGAAACCGTACGCACCGTCTATAAAGTGCTGCGCAAAACGGAAAAATACATGGCGATTCAATATGACTACATAGAAGAAATCCTACCGCATGATATTTTCTTTATCACCACACAGCAGTTAGAAGATATGTACCCTGATATGCCTCCGAAAGAACGTGAATATCATATCTGCAAAGAAAAAGGCGCAGTCTGCGTGATGCAGATTGGCGATTTACTGGCGTCCGGTGAAAAACATGACGGCCGCGCGCCCGACTATGACGATTGGGCGTTGAATGCAGATATTGTTGTGTATTATCCGGTTTTGGACATTGCGCTGGAGCTATCCTCTATGGGTATCCGTGTTGATAAAGAATCTTTACTCAGCCAGCTTGAAAAAGCAGGATGTTCCGAAAGAGCCAAACTGCCTTTCCAGAAAGCGATTCTGAATGATGAAGTTCCGCTTACCATCGGCGGCGGTATCGGGCAGTCCCGTATCTGTATGTTTTTCCTGCGAAAAGCACATATTGGGGAGGTACAGTCCTCCTTATGGCCGGAGGATGTTGCCAAAGAAGCGCTGGCGCATGGGATACAACTGCTGTAACTAAATTCACTCAAAAAACCTTGCGGTAACTTAATAACCGCAAGGTTTTTCTATAGATACTATGATACTACTGCACATACATATTCGTATATCCCATCAAATGTTCATCCACTTCTCTTGCGCACTCGCGCCCCTGACGGATGGCTTTGACGACAAGAGACTGTCCGGTGTGCATATCTCCCGCCGTAAACACATTACCTACACTTGTCTGAAATCCGCCCGCAGAGGTTTTGACATTCGTTCTCTGGTCAAGTTCCACCTTAAAAGCGTCCGTCACATACTTCTGGCTTCCGAGAAATCCCGCCGCAATCAGTACGATATCGGCATCCAGCACTTTTTCGGAACCCTCTTTTTCTTTCATGTTCATACGTCCTGTCGCCTCGTCTTTTTCCCATGAAAGAGCCACGATTTTAACGCCCTTAAGCTGACCGTCCTTATCCTTGATAAACTCTTTTACCGTGTATTCATAGATGCGCGGGTCGTGTTCGTATACCGCAATCGCTTCCTCCTGGCCGTAATCTGTCTTGCAGACTTTCGGCCATTGCGGCCAGGGATTATTCTCGGCTCTTGTATCCGGCGCTTTCGGCATCATCTCTATCTGCGTCACGGACTTTGCCCCATGCCGTATCGCCGTACCCACACAGTCGTTGCCCGTATCGCCGCCGCCGATAATAACGACATTTTTATTTTTCGTATCGACGTATTTTTTATCCTTAAAATCAGAATCCAGCAGGCTTTTCGTGTTTCTGCCAAGGAAATCAACCGCGAAATAAATTCCTTTCGCGTCTCTGCCCGGCGCGCTAATGTCTCTTGGATTAGAAGAACCGCAGGCAAGTACAACGCAGTCAAACTCTTTCATCAGCTTATCCGCCTTAACCGATTTTCCGATATCCGCATTAGTTACAAAAGTAACGCCCTCTGCTTCCATCACTTTCACTTTCCGGTCAATAATGTGTTTTTCCAGTTTCATATTCGGAATACCGTACATCAAAAGACCGCCGATTCTGTCAGAACGCTCAAAAACGCTTACCAGATGGCCTCTTTTATTGAGCTGGTCCGCCACGGCAAGTCCGGAAGGTCCGCTTCCGACCACGGCAACTTTCTTCCCCGTCCTCGTCTTTGGCGGTTTCGGGTCTGCATAGCCTTTTTCATAGGCATTTTCAATAATGGCATACTCGTTTTCCTTCGTCGCCACCGGCTCGCCCGTCAGATTACAGGTACACGCCGCCTCGCACAGCGCCGGACACACTCTGGACGTAAATTCCGGGAAGTTGTTGGTTTTATGCAGACGGTTGTATGCCTGTTCCCAGTTTCCGGTATAGACAAGATCATTCCACTCCGGCACCAGGTTGTGCAGCGGACAGCCGGAAGTCATACCACACAACGTCATTCCCGACTGGCAGAACGGCACGCCGCAGTCCATACAGCGCGCGCCCTGAAGCTGCTGCTCCTCCATCGAAAGATGCTCATGAAACTCATTAAAATTCTTAATACGCTGTTTCGGACTTACGTCTGTTGAAACTTTGCGCTCGTAATCTAAAAATCCAGTAGGCTTTCCCATTGTTATAACCTTTCCTTTCTCTCTGTCTGCAGTTTATTATTTCGTTGTCATGTTTGCGTAGAACGCCTCAATCTGCGCCTGCTCCGCGCTTAAGCCTTTTTCTTCCATCTGCACAATCAGCTTTAACATACGCTCATAATCGTGCGGAATGATTTTCTTAAACTTCGGTAGATATTCTCCAAAATTATCCAGAATTTCTTTCCCTTTAACGGAATTGGTATAGGCAACATGCTCTTTAATCATCTGCTTTAATTCCAGAACATCATATTTGGAAGTCATTTCATAGGAAGAAACCATTTCCTTATTGACTTTGGTATATAAATCATTGTTCTCGTCCAGTACATAGGCAATACCGCCGCTCATACCGGCCGCAAAATTCTTT
>JAMPCN010000084.1 GCA_023666125.1 Bacillus sp. (in: firmicutes)
CAACCAGGCGTCCAGAATGAGAGAAATGCTTTCCATTTACAACTTGGGTTCCGGCAGCTCATCCTCTTACAGAGGCGGTTCATCCTCCTATTCATCGTCATCCTCCGAGATGAACGAGCAGGTAATTTCCTTAGGGGATGACTTCGGTAAATATTGATAGTAATCAAAGATGAGATAAAGAATCATTTTGGCACAGGAGCAGATGATGCTTCTGTGCCGAAATCATAAGTAGAGTAGGCAATTATCAAATCAGATAAGGGGGATATGCCATATGAGTTTATTGGAAGAACTGAGAACATTGGACGTCGATGTTGACGGAGGATTGAAACGGATTAATGGAAACGAGGCTCTGTATACAAAGCTGTTAGGCTCTTTTATCAAGTCGATTAATACATATAAGGTAGAAGCAGATTTTGACGGCAATGATTATAATGACATTATCGAAAAAGCCCATGCCATTAAAGGCGTTTCGGGAAATCTTTCCATTACGCCCGTTTATGAAGCATATACGAAGATTGTTGATTTATTACGTGCCGGAAAACCGGAGGAGGCAAGACCCATACTGAAAGAGATTTTACCCGTACAGGAAAAAATCATTTCTTGCATTGAGAAATATAACGGATAGAAATAAGCTGATGGATGCCGGTTCCTTATCACGCGGAAACCGGCATTTTCATTCTTTAAGTACAGGTTTGTGACTGACAGTGGCAAACCCGTTTGTTTTAGAAAGGGCATGGATATCATAGTGAAAAAGAAAATAGTAATGGGAATCATCAGTATTGGTCTTATAGTATGCCTTGGCGGTTGCGGAAGCAGTGCGCCCAATGCGTCCGATATTACGGTAAACAGGACTCGTAAAGGGCCGACCGCGGTGTTGGAGGAGAACGCAAAGCCACAGGAGGATGAGGAAACAGACGCCGTAAAAGATATCGGGGAAGAGATGGCGGCGGAAGAAACGGTAGAAATTGCAGGAACGAAAAAAGGAATTGTATTCGGTTCCTGTGAGGCTTCAGGCTATCAGGATTTTACCTATTTGACAGAAGAACTTATTTCGACTTCCAAGACGGCTTCCAAAGAGGAAAAAACTTTCTGCGTTTATATTCCCAAAGAAGGAAACCCACGTGTTTCAAAAGCTTCGGCCAGAAGCGAAGAAGCGGGCGTTTATGTGAAAGTCGATTTGGAGCCATATTTACAGTATCAATCGGAAAATTATTCTATCCGCGCCAACCTGCAGAAGTATATTGATGGCGAGATGGATTATTATGAAAATTACCATGATGTGATGATTGGTAATATAGAGGAGATAGAGGACGGGGCGGTCTGCGAAGTCAGCTATATGGAATATGATTCGTATGAGGACGCCTATACGCCGTATTATGCCGTATACAGCCTGTATGATTTGGGCGATAATGTGACGGCGCTTGTCACGCTTTTTGTGAATGCGGACAATATGACACAGGAAACAGGAAAGATAATAGAGGAACTTTCTTCCTTTTATCAGATGGATATTAGCTGGGATGAATCGTTTGCGCAGACCAGAAGAGAAAAATTTGAAAATAAATACAGAAATGTCTATACCGTGGACTGTCTTACGTTTAACCTGCCGGACGGGTGGGAGATAGATGAAGAAGTAAGCGATGAATATGAGACGTTTTTTGCACCGGACGGTGATTCACAACTATTAGGGCTGTGTATCTATGAAGCGGAGGAAGCGTTTGGCGTAGTGGATGTCATGCTGGAGAATACGGATGAGATGCAGGAGATGCTGGAAGAGGAACTCGGGAGCGAATGGACTACGATTACGGACGCAGGCATTACGTTTCTCGGGCGTACCGTTGTGGTAGAAACTACGATTTACAGTGAAGATGGAAACGGAACTGCGGTTTATTATATAGCGGAAGACGACAACAATCTCTATATGATGTATGCTTACTGTACCTTTGAAGACGAGGAAAAATTAACGGAACTGACAGACGAAGTGCAGGAGGCTGTGAGTATGTTTATGGAAACCGGACGCGTGACGGATAGTTTTATGTAAACCTAACGAGTAGCGAGAAGTTTTATGTAAACCTAACGGCGGTTTGAAAGTCAAAGAAACCTTCAGAGAAAAGAGGAGCGTATGAAAAAAGAGATTTTGTGCGTTTTGTGCAGTTTATTTTGTTTCGGGTACTGTTTTTTGATATACAGCATTAAATCAGGAACCCGCTTTTATCTCATATGGGGGATGGGAGGCATCTTTTTTCTTGCTTTAACATTTTTTCTGCATTTCCATATGTGGGCGAAGCTTCCCGGTGCGCTGCAAAAGACGATTCTTGCCGTCCTCATCATCGGCATAACGCTGTTTGTTATTACGGAGGGCTGTATTATCAGCGCTTACCGGGAGGAGGGAGAGCCGAATCTTAATTATTTGATTGTGCTGGGGGCGCAGGTCAAGGAAAAAGGACCCTCCGCCGCCTTAAAATTCCGGTTGGATACCGCCTGTGACTATCTGATGGAAAATGAAAATACGATTTGCATTGTTTCCGGCGGACAGGGTGCGAACGAGCCGCATAGTGAGGCACAGGGGATGCGGGATTATCTGGTGGAAAAGGGCATTCCCGAAAACCGTATCATTATGGAGGATAAATCGACCGACACTTCGGAAAATATTGCGTTCAGCGCCCGGTTTTTAGATATGGAAAATGACAGAGTGGGTATCGTTACCAATAATTTCCACGTGTTCCGGGGCGTTCATCTGGCAAAGCATTTGGGAATTCAGAATGTCTGCGGAATAGCGGCGCCGTCTAATATTTATTTTCAACTCAATAACATGGTGAGGGAATTTTTTGGAATCATGAAAGATTTGGTGTGTGGAAATTTGTAACAGTTCAGCCATGCAGAAAGGATTTGATGATATCTCCGTGGGAGCTTGCGCACTAAGGAGATGTCATTAAATCCTTTCTATAGGGCAGACGCCCAACATGAATAATTTGCCGACCAGTTCATAAATAATGGATTCATAATGTATATTCCGGCAAATTATGAATGACATGGCTGAACTGTTACGAAAATTTTGATATAGAGGAAGAAAAATTTTAGCATGGCAAATAGTTACGAGAAATGATATGATAGAGAAAAGATATGGATTTGAGGAATAAAGGATGAAAAAAGTAAGTACAGCCGCGCTGGGAATGGCATTGATGTTAGTTTTGGCAGGATGCGGCGCGAAAGAGAAAACGGATAATATCAGTCTGGGCATGGAAGCGGTGCAGAATCTGGAGTATGATACGGCCATGAAGTATTTTAATACCGCGTTGGAAAGCGGAGAGAACGAAAGATTAATCTGCCGCGGAATGGGGCTTGCTTACATGGGGCTTTCGCAGTATGAAGAGGCCATTGCCTATTTGGAGAAAGCGTTGCACTTAAGTGACGGCAGTTTGCAGGATATGGATTATGACCTTAATTATTATCTGGCGACGGCTTATTTTAAAAACGGACAAACGCAGGATGCGCTTCATTCTTACGACGCCATTTTAGCGCTCCGTCCAAAAGAGATAGAGGCATATTATTTAAGAGGATACGTAAAATTATGTAACGGTGATTACGAGAGCGCGAAAGAGGACTTCGACCGTACGATTTCCCTGGATGCGCAAAATTATGACCGTCTGCTGCAAATTTATGTCGCACTCGTGGACAACGGCTATAAAGAGGCCGGAAAAGAATATTTACAGCAGGTGATAGCCGATAATGAAAAATCCATTTCCAATTATGATTTAGGGCGTATTTATTACTATTTGGAAGATTATGAAAATGCCAAAAACTATCTTTCACAGGTGAAGATATCCTCGGATTACGAGGCGTCTTTGTATCTTGGAAGAACTTATGAGGCGTTGGGAGATTACAATTACGCTTCCAGTATTTACAATGACTATACCTTAAACGACCAGAGCAAGGCGGAAATCTATAACCAGTTGGGGCTTTGTCGGATGCAGATGGGAGAATATGAGCTGGCGCTTATGGCGTTTCAGTCCGCGATGAATATCGAGGGCAACGAGATGATGCAGACCCTGAAGTTCAACGAAATCGTTGCTTACGAATATATGGAGGAATATAAGACTGCGGCTGCGTTAATGAGCGATTACTTAAAATCCTATCCGGATGACGAGGCAGCGCAGCGGGAAAATCAGTTCTTAAAAACAAGATAATGATGTTTATTGACAAGCGGTAGGCTCAATGATACTATATTTAGTAGATTGTAGCAGAAAGGAGAAGCGATATGAGCGATACTTTTTTACGGGTAAAGGGCATTATTAAGAAACAGGATAAATATCTGCTGGTAAAAAGGTGGGTGGACGACCGCATTCCCGAGCCATTTGTCTGGGAGTTTGTAGATACGGAGGTAAATCACGGAGAGTCGCCGGATGAAGCGATGCTGCGCGCTATCCATGAATTGTTGTCCATCGACGGTAAGATTGAAAAAATAGAATATACATGGTCAAGCATGTTAGGAGAGACGCACTGTGTCGGCATCGCCTATATCTGTTCCATATCCGAAGAGGATGAAGGACACATTGTTTTATCGGAGGACTACGGCGAATACGAGTGGGTTAAAAGGGAGCAGTTTGAAGAATATATCGAAAACCAGTTTGTACTAAAGGATTTAAAGGGCAAAACGCTATAGAATAAAGGAGCGGGATAAGCTATGATTCAGAAATTAATCCAGGGCATACAAAAGACCGGCGCGCCTATCGTAGTCGGACTGGATCCGATGTTAAAATACATTCCGGCGCATTTGCAGAAAAAAGCGTTTGCGGAGTATGGTGAAACGTTAAAAGGCGCAGCGGAAGCGGTATGGCTTTTTAATAAAGACATTATCGACAATATTTATGACCTGATTCCGGCTGTAAAGCCACAGATAGCCATGTATGAACAGTTTGGCATCGAAGGACTGGTTGTTTTTCAGAAAACCGTGGAGTATTGTAAACAAAAAGGGCTTGTCGTTATCGGAGACGTAAAGCGCGGCGATATCGGTTCCACGTCGGAGGCGTACGCGGTAGGGCATCTGGGGAAAGTACAGGTGGGCAGCAAACTTTGCAGCGGCTTTGACGAGGATTTTATCACGGTCAATCCCTATCTCGGCTCGGACGGCGTGGCTCCTTTTATCAAAGTATGTCAAGAGGAAAAGAAGGGCATCTTTGTCCTTGTTAAGACCTCTAACCCCAGCAGCGGGGAATTTCAGGACCGCCTGATACGTCAGGAGGATGGTGACAGGCCGCTCTATGAAGTCGTCGGAGAAAAGGTGGCGCAGTGGGGAGTGGACTGCATGGGCGATACATACAGTTATGTGGGCGCGGTTGTCGGCGCGACCTATCCCGAGCAGGGAAAAATGCTTCGTAAAATCATGCCAAAAGCGTTTATTCTGGTTCCCGGCTATGGCGCGCAGGGCGGCAAAGGCGCGGATTTGGTGCATTTCTTTAACGAAGATGGGCTTGGCGCGATTGTCAATTCTTCCAGAGGCATTATCGCGGCGTATAAACAGCCGGAATATGCAAAATACGGCGAAGAGAATTTTGCGCAGGCTTCCAGAGCGGCGGTTCTTGCGATGAAAGAAGATATTGCGGGGGCGCTGGCGAATCGTTAAGGCGGCTTTTTATAGGATAATAAGACAAAAAGAGGAATGGCGGATGACATTCCTCTTTCTGATAACAGGAGGATGAAGTTCATGAAAGATGGCGAAAACAAAAAGTATGTCAAGCTGGGAATCACAGGCGCGGCGGTTTTGGCAGCGGGAATTGTCTGTGCATTTTTACTCTTCAATATACAGACGCTTCTGGCAGGATTTGAAAATATCATGAATATTTTAAAACCTTTTTTATACGGCGCCGTTATCGCATATCTGCTGACGCCGCTATGCAATAAGCTGGAGAAAAGATTACATAAGGCGGCTGCCAAAAAATCGGAGCGGGTGAAAAAGGCGCTTTCCTTTGCCTCGATTATCCTTTCCCTGCTCTTTGCACTGGTTCTGGTATGGATGTTATTTATGCTGATTATCCCGCAGGTATGGGAAAGCGTTATGAAAATCGTGGATATGCTTCCGGGAGAAGTAGAGACGGTGAGCAAATGGATTGATAATCTTTTAAGAAGCCAGCCGGAACTGCAGATATATTTTGATACTGTCTGGCAGCAGGTAGATACGAATATAAATTCCCTGCTCGATTCCGATATCTTGCAGAACATACCGGGGCTTTTAGGCAATATCAGCGGGCAGGTAATCGGTGTGGTGAACGTGTTTAAAAATTTGTTTTTGGGATTTTTGATTTCCGCTTATCTGTTAGCGAGCCGGAAACTGTTTGCGGCGCAGGCGAAATTGATTTTACACGGCGTCTTTGCGGATAAGTGGGCGCGCATCATCGAGGAGGAAGTGCGCTATATCGATAAGATGTTCAACGGTTTTTTCATGGGTAAAATTATAGATTCCGCCATTATCGGCGTATTGTGCTTTGTTGGAACAACGTTGATGGGATTCGAGGCGGCGGCTTTTATCGGCGTCGTTATCGGCGTTACTAATATCATTCCCTTTTTCGGACCGCTTATCGGCGCGGTGCCGTGCGCGCTGCTTTTACTTTTGGAAAACCCCATGCACTGCCTGTACTTTTTGATTTTCATTATCGTTTTACAGCAGCTTGACGGCAATGTTATCGGACCGAAGATTTTAGGAAATGCGACGGGCGTATCGAGTTTCTGGGTGCTTTTTTCCATTCTGCTTTTCGGCGGGCTTTGGGGCATTGTCGGCATGGTTATCGGCGTACCGTTATTTGCCGTTATCTATGACATTATCAGGAAACTGATTTACCGCGGACTAAAAAAACATGCCCATGAAAAGATGATTGCGCAGTATGAGGACGAATATCATAAGAAAGAGGAAATAAAAGGCGGAAACGATTGAAAATGCCGCTGTTTTATGCTAAACTGGATAGGCAAATAGATATTGTCTTGCGAATATTACGGCCTGCGGCGATAGGCGGCGTAGGCTATGAGAAAGGCATGGATGAAGATGGAACAATACAAACAGCAATTCATAGAGTTTATGGTAGACTGTCAGGTCCTGAAATTTGGCGATTTCACATTAAAGAGCGGGCGTAAATCCCCCTTTTTCATGAATGCGGGAGCTTATGTAACGGGCGCGCAGCTTCGTAAGTTAGGCGAATATTATGCCAGGGCGATTCACGATTGTTACGGTCTGGACTTTGACGTGCTGTTTGGCCCCGCATATAAGGGCATCCCGTTATCAGTGGCAACGGTCATGTCGCTTAGTGAATTATATGGTAAGGAAGTAAGGTACTGTTCTAACCGCAAGGAGGTAAAAGACCACGGAGATACCGGCATTTTGTTAGGAAGTAAGTTACAGGACGGCGACAGGGTCGTTATCATTGAGGATGTGACGACTTCCGGAAAGTCGATAGAAGAGACGTTTCCGATTATCAAGGCACAGGCTGATGTGGAAATCAAGGGGCTTATGGTATCGTTAAACCGTATGGAGAGAGGCCTTACGAGCGATAAGAGCGCACTCAATGAAATCAGGGAAAAATACGGATTCGAGGCCAACGCCATCGTAACGATGGAAGAGGTGGTCGAACGCCTGTATAACGAGCCATATCAGGGCAGGGTTTATATTGACGATACGTTAAAGAAAGCCATCGACGCATATTATGAGCAGTATGGCGTAAAATAATCATATGGAATTGTGGAAAGGGATGGGAACGGATATGGAAGAAAAAACATATAAAACAATGGGCGGAACCGGCGCAATGAATGTTGCGGTTGGAGTGGTTTCTCTGGTATTGGGGGTTACAAGCGGCATTCTGCTTATCATAGGCGGCGCAAAACTTCTGGCAGGCAGAAATAAAATAATATTCTGAAAACAAAGTAAGAAGTCAGGCTGCCTTGCCTGACTTTTTAGGTGCAAAACCCCGTTAGAGGGGTAGTTTTTAAAAGGAGATTTTCATGAGCCGTAAAAACAGTTATATGTTTACGAATAAAACGCATACGTTAAAAGGCATTATGGCTACCATTCTCGGGATTATTTCCCTTGCCACGCTCGGGTATGCCCTTGCCATGAGTTATCAGAACGCCGGACAGATACCGGGCCAGTATGGCGCGGCGGCATTACTGGTAACGATTTTTGCCTTTATCGGGGCGGGATTGGGAGCGGTTTCCCGTACGGAAAGGGATAAGTATTATTTCTTTTCTTATCTGGGTATTGTTTTAAATGTACTGGCGCTTGGCGTCGTGAGCGTCATCCTGTATGCCGGTGCGTATGAAATAGGGTGAAGAAATTCTTGGAGGTTTGATATGCAGGAAAATATGACGGGAGCGCAGATGGAAGAATTGGAAAAAGAACGTTTTACACTGGCGGTGGAGAGAATTTCACAGATACCGGAAGATACGTTTGCCGATAAAGGATATCAGGATTATTTCATAAAGATGGCGGAATTTGTGCTGCTTATGAAAAAGACGTGGGATTTTGTGGCGGATGGCAGTTTATACCGCGCTTCTTTGGAAGAACTTCGCACAAAGAACAGGGCCTTGTATGAAGACATTCTACCGGAGAATTACGAACAAAGCTATGCCAATCCGGACTACGCGGCAGCCTGCTTTGGCGTGGAAATGGGGCGGATGCTTTCGTTTCTGTATGCGGAACTTCGGGGGATGATACCGGCCGCCTATGAACAGTCAATGCACGGCATGGTGATACGGATGGAACTGTTGCTGGAGATATACCAGGCTGTTTTATGTAAACTACAGGAAGCGGATGAAGCGGGTGGAAACGCTGAAAAAGATGTCTCGGAAGAAGAAATCAGACAGATAATTTACTGGTATGTCAGTGATTATTATGAGACGGAAAGCGACAGAAAGTTAGAGAATCTGCTTTTGTGGCAGAAAGATTTTGCTGTCCGCATTGTGATGGAAAGCGATTTGTCGGATTTGCGGTATCTGTATTATTACGGGGAATATGTGTCAGATAATGAAATGATGACAGCCAGACATCTGATAGAACTGCCGCGGGAGAAGTTACAGTTGATGGCGGATACCTATACGGAAGGCTACCGCATCGGCTTTGCAGTCGGCAATAAGGATATTTCCATCAAAAAAACGGTCGGCATCCGTTATGCGCTCGGCTTTGAACGGATGATAAAGGCTGCGGTTGAAAATTTTGCGAAGATGGGATTAAAGCCGACGATACAGCGTTCCGGTTCCAATATCTTTGACGGCCGAGATGTGAATAAGACAGGATATTTCGGAGCCAATCCGAATAAACAGTTTGATTATGACCACAAAGAGGATTTGGCGTTAATACTGGATAAACAGTTAATAGAGCGCAGGCTGGAATGCCTGCAAAGCGCATATGAGAAGCTGAAAAACGAGGCCGCCGTCTTTGGAGGCCCGGCGGTAATCGAGGTATTCGGGGAGCAGCCCTTTGTGCCGCAGAATAAAACAACGGCGTGCAGATACTCCGAGAAACAGCAGAAACTGTCAGTGGAGTATCTTTCCCGTGCGGGCGCGATGCAAAACCGATATATCAAAGGCGAGGAAAGAAGCTTTACCATTATCGCCTTTCCCGTGCCGGGGATAGGAAAAGCGTATGATGAAATCTTTGACGAAGTTATCCGTATCAATACGCTGGACTATCAGTTGTATCAGGGCATTCAGCAGACGATTATCAATACGCTTGATAAGGGAGATTATGTCCTGATTAAAGGCATGGGAGATAATCGCACCAATTTAAAAGTAAAACTCCATACGCTGCACAACCCGGAGAAAGAGACCAATTTTGAAAACTGTGTCGCGGATGTGAATATTCCGGTGGGCGAGGTCTTTACTTCACCGCAGCTTACCGGTACGGAGGGCATTTTGCATGTTACCCGTGTGTTCTTAAACGAACTGGAATACAGAGATATTTCGCTTCGTTTTCAGGATGGCATGATTACAGAATATTCCTGTGCAAATTTTGCGTCAGAGGCGGAAAACCGTAAATATATAAAGGACAACGTTTTGTTTCACCATGACACATTACCGATGGGCGAGTTCGCAATCGGAACGAATACGACGGCCTATGTCGTTGCCCAAAAGTACAATATAGAGGATAAAATGCCGATATTAATTGCAGAAAAAACAGGGCCGCACTTTGCCGTGGGAGACACCTGTTATTCCCACGCGGAGGAAGTCAAAGTCTATAATCCTGACGGCAAGGAAATCATAGCCAGAGACAATGAAGTTTCACTGCTTCGTAAAACAGATGCCTCTAAAGCGTATTTTAACTGCCATACCGATATTACCATCCCATATGACGAATTGGGAGAGCTGTCTGTGGTGATGGCGGATAACGAAGTGATTCCCATTATCGTGGAGGGAAGATTTGTTCTGGCGGGGTGTGAGGCGCTGAATGAGGCGTTTGAAACGGCAGGGCGATAACGAGAAATGGAAGCAAATTGCTTTTTTCCACAGACTTTCCTTTTTGCATACCCGAATCTAAGAAATATTCCGAAACATATTGCGTATTGCCATAAAATCTAGTACACTATAAACAGAAATATATTGTTTAGCCACAAGATGTAGTAGAGAGTGAGGAGAAAACATGGCACAAGTAGGTATTGTGATGGGAAGCGATTCCGATATGCCCGTTATGGCAAAAGCCGCGGATATTTTGGAGGAATTGGGTATTTCCTATGAGATGAAGATTATTTCCGCACACAGGGAACCGGATGTGTTTTTTGAATATGCAAAAAGTGCGGAGGAGAAAGGATATAAAGTCATTATCGCGGGCGCGGGTAAAGCGGCGCATCTGCCGGGTATGTGCGCGGCGATTTTTCCGATGCCTGTTATCGGCATTCCTATGAAAACCTCGGATTTGGGCGGCGTGGATTCTCTGTACTCTATCGTACAGATGCCCTCCGGCATTCCCGTGGCGACGGTGGCGATTAACGGAGGTCAGAATGCAGGCATTCTTGCCGCGAAGATTTTAGCGACGTCAGATGATGCGCTGTTACAGAAGTTAAAAGATTATACGCAGAAATTAAAGAAAAGCGTACAGGAAAAAGACGCCAGATTACAGGAAGTCGGTTATCAGAATTATTAAAGGATAAGAATATTGTGATGCAAAGCGTTCCCAGCGCAGAACGCTTCGGAATGGAGGAAACCATGGATTATAAAACAGCGGGCGTCGATATAGAAGCGGGTTATCAGTCGGTGGAACTGATGAAAAAATATGTAAAAGAGACGGTAAGGCCGGAAGTCCTTGGCGGACTTGGCGGGTTTTCGGGTGCATTTTCCCTTGCGAAAATGAAAGATATGGAAAAACCGACGCTCGTGTCAGGAACGGACGGCGTAGGAACGAAATTGAAACTTGCCTTTTTATTGGATAAACACGATACCGTAGGAATCGACTGCGTTGCCATGTGCGTGAACGATATTGCCTGTGCGGGCGGCGAACCGTTGTTTTTCCTGGATTATATTGCCTGCGGGAAAAATTATCCGGAGAAAATTGCCACGATTGTCAAAGGCGTAGCAGACGGCTGTATACAGGCGGGGGCGGCGCTTATCGGCGGTGAAACGGCGGAAATGCCGGGATTTTATCCGGAAGACGAATATGACCTTGCAGGGTTTGCGGTAGGCATGGTAGACGAGAAAGATTTGATTACCGGGGAACATATCAAAGCGGGCGACGCGCTTATTGGGATTGCGTCCTCCGGCGTACATAGCAACGGTTTTTCCCTTGTCAGGAAAGTCTTTACCATGACCAAAGAAAGCCTCGATGCGTATTATGACGAACTTGGCGCGACGCTTGGCGAGGCGTTGATCGCGCCGACAAAGATTTATGTCAAAGCGCTGCGTTCGATAAAAGAAACGGGTGTTATGATAAAAGGGTGCAGCCATATTACGGGCGGCGGTTTTTATGAGAATATCCCGCGTATGCTGCCGGATGGCGTTAATGCGAAGATAGAGAAGAACAGTTATCCGGTTCTGCCGATTTTCAAATTATTGCAAAAAACAGGGAACCTGGAAGAAAAAATGATGTATAATACTTATAATATGGGCATCGGCATGGTACTCGCCGTGGACAAAGCGGATGTGGATAAGACGATGGAGGCTGTTCGCAGCGCAGGCGAGACGCCTTATCTTATCGGAGAAGTAACTGCCGGACAAAAAGGAGTTACGTTATGTTAAAGATACTGGTATGTGTCTCCGGCGGCGGCACAAATTTACAGGCATTGATAGACGGCATCGGACAGGGAACAATTACCAATACGCAGATTGTACGCGTTATCTCTAATAACCGTAACGCATATGCGCTAAAACGCGCGCAGGACGCCGGTATAGATGCACTCTGCGTTTCCCCGAAAGAGTATGAGGACAGGGAACAGTTTCATAAAGCATTTTTACAGGCGGTGAATGAGAAAAAACCGGATTTAATAGTGCTTTCCGGTTTTTTGGTTGTGCTTCCCGAGGAGATGATAAAAGAGTACAGAAACCGGATTATCAATATTCATCCCTCATTAATTCCCTCTTTTTGCGGGAAAGGCTTTTACGGGCTGACTGTACATGAAAAAGTGTTGGAAAGAGGCGTGAAAGTGACCGGCGCGACGGTGCATTTTGTGGACGAGGGAACCGATACCGGACCCATTATCATACAAAAGGCGGTTGCCGTAGAGGATGACGATACGCCGGAAGTATTACAAAGAAGAGTGATGGAGCAGGCGGAATGGCAGATTCTGCCACAGGCGGTAGATTTGATTGCCAATGGACAAGTGACGATAGAGGACGGAAAGGTGCGGATAAAAACATGAAAGTCTTAATTGTGGGCGGCGGCGGCAGGGAACACGCCATCGCGATGAGCATAGCAAAGAGTAAGAGAGTCGATAAGATTTATTGTGCGCCGGGCAATGCGGGCATGGAAGACATTGCGGAGTGTGTACCTATTGGCGTCATGGAATTTGATAAGATTGTAGAGTTTGCCAAGAATAAGGAAATTGATTTAACTTTTGTCGCACCCGACGACCCGTTGGTCGGCGGACTGGTGGACGAATTGGAGGCGGCGGGGCTTAGAACTTTCGGGCCGAGGAAAAATGCGGCTATTTTAGAGGGAAGCAAGGCATTTTCCAAAGATTTAATGAAAAAATATAATATTCCGACAGCCGCTTATGAGACGTTCGATGATGCGAAAGCGGCGCTTGCTTATCTGGAGACGGCAGACATGCCCGTTGTCTTAAAGGCGGACGGACTTGCTCTTGGCAAGGGCGTGTTAATCTGTCAGACGCTGGAAGAGGCAAAAGAGGGCGTAAAGACAATTATGGAAGATAAGAAGTTCGGTTCCGCCGGGAACCGGATGGTGATAGAAGAGTTCATGACAGGGAGAGAGGTTTCCGTTCTTTCCTTTGTGGATGGTAAGACGATTCGCGTTATGGCCTCGGCACAGGACCATAAACGCGCAGGAGATGGCGATACCGGATTAAATACGGGTGGCATGGGAACCTTTTCGCCAAGTCCGTTTTATACCAAAGAGGTGGATGATTTTTGTAAAAAATATATCTATCAGCCCACGGTGGACGCCATGGCGGCGGAGGGCAGGCCATTCTGCGGCGTTATCTTTTTCGGACTGATGCTGACGGCAAAGGGGCCGCGGGTGTTAGAATATAATGCACGGTTTGGAGACCCGGAGACGCAGGTTGTGCTGCCGCGTATGAAAAACGATATTATGGATGTGATAGACGCCTGTATCGACGGTACGCTGGATAAAGTGACGCTGCAGTTTGAAGATAACGCGGCGGTCTGTGTGGTTCTTGCCTCCAAAGGTTATCCGGTTTCCTACGAGAAAGGATTCCCGATAACGGGATTGGAACGGTTTGAAAATAACAGTGGTTATTATTGCTTCCATGCAGGCACGAAACGTGACGGTGAAAATATTGTTACCAACGGCGGAAGAGTGCTTGGCGTAACGGCAACGGGCGCCAATTTAAAGGAAGCGCGGGCAAATGCTTATCAAGCGGCAAAATGGATTGATTTTGCCAATAAATATATGAGAAATGACATTGGAAAGGCCATTGACGAAGTATGAGAAAGAAATGAAGAAAAAGGGGGAAAGAATATGAATCATACAGAGGATTTTCGGGATTTTGACGTATATAACAGGCCAAAAGAGTGTCCGGAGTGCGGCGGCATCATGATATTTAAAGGCTGCGGCGAGTACAGGTGCGAAGACTGCCGGTATGTAGCCTATGACGAATACGGCAAGGTGCGTAATTATGTGGAGAAGCACGGCGGCGCGACGGCGGCGCAGGTGTCGCAGGCAACGGGAGTCAAGCAGAAGACCATCCGTACGATGTTAAAAGAATCCCGCTTAGAAATTGCCGACGGTTCCAATTCTTTTATGAAATGCGAAATGTGCGGCGCAAATATCCGCTCCGGCAGAGTGTGCGCTAAATGCGAATTGGAATACAACAGGTCTGTGGAGGCGAAAGAACGCCTGAAACATGAAAAGATGATAGCGGGCTTTGGTATGGAGCATCATACGGACGAAGAGGGCGCAAAGAGATTTACGCGCAGCAAATAGGATAAATGAGGCTTAGGTGAGAGAAACAAAAGAAAGATACGGGGTATCAGAATGAAAAAAAGGTGGCAACATAGTAAAAGCAGTATTATGAGAGGTGCGTTAATAGCAGTGTGCGCGGTGTTGTTTTTTGCCAGCCAGAAAAGCATCTGCTTTGCCGAGGTAACGGGAAAAGTAAAGGCGCCGACCGCCAATATCAGAAAGACGGCGGATAAGAGCAGCGAACCTGTTGCCAGCACTTCTTCAGGGAAAACCATTACGCTTCTCAGCCAGACGACGGGTTCAGACGGCTATATATGGTATGAGGTTTATGTGGACACTACCACAACGGGATATATTCGTTCTGATTTAGTGGATGTGGATACATCCTCCGGCACGCTTCCGACTTCATCAGCTTCGGCGCCCGCACAAAGCAGCGAGCAGCCTGCGGCGGCGTCTACGGCATCCGGAGCGGAGATTTTACCGGAGACGGGCATGGACGCACAGTACGCAACGATTACGGGAAGTTCGGTAAATGTCAGAAGCGCGGCTTCCAAAAGCAAGGCGACTGTCGGGAAAGTAAAGGAAAATGCGCAGGTTATTGTGACCGGACAGACGGAAGGCTCGGATAAGACATGGTATTATGTTACTTTTACCGATCAGGACGGTACGGAAAAGACAGGTTACATCCGTTCCGATATGTTGACGCTTGGCGATATGGTTCCGGTGGAGGAGCCTGCAGAGGAACCGCAGCCGGAGGAGTCTGCAGAGGAACCGCAGCCGGAAACGCCGACGGTGAGACAGGATTA